>JAUWMO010000385.1 GCA_030613125.1 Bacteroidota bacterium
CGGTACTTATAGGGCTGACCGAAGCAACAGGCGTTCTGTGTGTCTCTGTGCCATGATGCAAACTGATTACAGGCAGATCCCCTGTTTGCTGCGGTATCATCAATGCCCCTGAGGCCTTGACCAGGGTCTCATGCGGATCAAAGGTATAATAAACCATTTTTGTTACTTCAACTGGATAATTTAAATCAATATTTAAATTAACTCCGTATGCATTTAATATGGATTCAATATCAGAAGGGGTGTAAGTTAAAAAATACGTTGACTGAAAAATATCTCCCCTTTCCGTTGTTTCAGGTCCTTCAGGGCTTTTATTACAGCTAAAGGGAAGAAATGTCAGGAGTATAAGAATTGTAAGTACTGATATATGCTTTGTAACTTTTCTTTTACAGTTAATTTTTATTTTCATATTAAAAGTTAAGTAATTTTATTCATATATGGCCTGTATACGCCGTAGCTCAAGTCGTGTGTTAGCCCGGGGCTATGGTGTATGGTCGGCTTGTTACGCTTAGTGTGGCTCGTGCTTAATCAAGCCTAAGTTTTTTAGGATTTTGTCTTGTATCAAATATTCTAATCAACTCCACTGAATCTTTTAATTCCCGGTAGAATTTGAAAGGTAGGTTAAAATATCAGCAAAATCGATGTCCGCAGCAGGAGACCAAATAATCTGTTTAGACATTAGAGTATTTGCTTCTGTATCTTTTCATAATATCCTCATGTGCGATTCCTTGTCCTTTATCTAATTGCTTTAAACCTATTTGGATGGCATCTTTTTGGATATCACTTAGTTGATTCCACTCTGCATAATCATTTTTTGTATTAATATAGTTTAGTAATAAACCATAAACTTCCTTTAAATTCTTTACATCTAATGAGTCAAGTTTCCTAAACAATTCTATTTTAATCTCAGCTGCATTCATGATTATTGTAATTTATTTTGGCCCTATTACAAAGATAATCAATTTGGATCAAAATTAAAATCCCAAGTTCCCATGCCGCATTAAGCATAATGTTATGCTATAAATCAATTTTTCATTGTTATGTGTATTTATGGAGGCTCAATAAAAAAAAACAAAAAACCCCGGTCACCCGGGGTTTATCGTACACGCAATATGGTGCTCTCTATTCTTTGAATTGTATATTGAGGTTGGTAATTTCTTTTGGATTGTACGGACTCAGATTTGGCAACCGTGATTCAATTTCATCATATTCAGATCCTGGTGAAGTGCCTCCTGAAACAAAACCATATGAATCGAAATATCCCGGAGCTGCAGAATTGTACAAGAATGCCTCTACGCTCTCTTCATCTATATAGGGCCATACTTCATATATTTCCCTGGTTAATACATTTTTAATTGAATAATAACCAAGAAGTACATTACGGCTTGGTTCATCTAAATTGGTTGGAGGAAGCCCGATTTCTGCAACACCAAGGTCAGTATTATTATCACCTGAGGCAACGAATGCATAATCGAATCCTGCATTACCCGCAATTAATACTGCATTGGGGTGATCGGAATTACCATAAACATCTACTTTATTTCCTTTTCTTCCTGCAAACATTTTAAGTGAACTCATAGAGTATGGATTTTCAAGTGGGTCAGCAACTTCAAGGTCACTTGCATACACAAGCATCTCGGCATCGTAACCATGGTCACCGGCCTCGCTGTAATCAATACGGAACATAGCATCCGGTCTTTCTTCATTTTCGATTCTATCAATGTTATATGGTTTCAAAACTGATATTCCCTTAACCGGGGACCGATTCCAGAATATTTGTATGGCTTTCCCGCCATCATCATTACCTTCCGATTCTGCATCGGTTACGGTCATCTGAAACTCCCAATTCTGATTATCGAAAAATGACTCAGCAACAACAACAACATTCTTTACTCTCCCATCATCACCACTTTCAAACGAAAATGACATAGGCCGGTTAATATGGTGGATCCAGATTATCCGAATAATGTGCTCAACAATATCGGCACCTGATTCACCAGCATGAATGAAGGTTCCCAGATGCCAATAGATCACATTGCCCTTGAGTGTGTCTAGCGTGGCACTTTTCAATGTTGACTGATCATAACTAAGTGCAGATGGAATATCGACTTTAAAATTTTCAGGAAGAATATCCTGATCCTGTATTTGAGGCCCTGTATCTTTTTGGCAAGATGTAAAATACAAAGCTCCAATTAATAATAATACGATTGAAAAAAAACTGTACTTTTTCATAATAGTTTGTTTAATGGTTGATAATTTTCATTTTTTATGAAAGCTTTATATTTCGCTTTCAATTGTATAACACATGAAAACATATCTACCCTTATAAAAAAAATGAAATAAAAACACCTCTATTGTATCTTTCTGATTTTCTGCTGATTACATACTGTATATTTTTACTGGTATTGATTTGATCTTTAATGATTTTCCCTTTAGGGATTAAGGGTAAAAAAGTCATTGAAAATTATCTTATGGTATTTTCTGAAAGACACATATAGCTTTAACTTTTTTGGCTGACTTAAGTAAATGTACTTGCTTAATCAATGTCTTATAATTTAATCTATTAAACTAATATATATCTTATAAC
>JAUWMO010000087.1 GCA_030613125.1 Bacteroidota bacterium
ATATCTTGACTATTATACCCGCAGGACACTTTCTGTGATAAGGGTGAGGAATAATTTTGCACGCCTGGCACATGGTCTTATTGAAGAAGGTAAGAAAGATTCAGCCGTGGCAGTTTTAGACAGATGCCTGGAATTACTTCCTCAATATAAAATGAGGTATTATCTTTATACAAATAAGCTGATTGAGGGTTATTATAAAGCCGGTGCAACCGAAAAAGCCAATCAAATGGTTGAAGATTTCTTTAGTCAGCTAAATAAAGAGCTAAGCTATTATTCAAGTATGAAAGAGAACCATCGACGTGCTATTGACCTGGAAAGGCAAATCGGACTTCAGAATTTGAATGGATTAAATATTCTGACAAAAACTTATTTGCAAACAGAATTGAATTCCCGTATTGACCCGGTCTTCATCCAACATTATCAACAATTTGTCAGTGATATGTCACCAACACAGTAAAATGTATTAAAGTATCAGAAATTCCTGCCTGGTTCAACAGAATGGGGATATCATTTTCCGGAATGCCTTTGAAATATGTGATTTCGATAACTTATAAAACATGACTCAAAATAATATAAGATGTGTAAAAGGATAAATGCCTAAAATAATAAATGTCTAAAAGATTAATTTATTTCATAGGGTCATACTCTTAGACCTTTATACTTTTGGACTCTTAGACTTTTGATTGTATGTTTAATTTTGAAAAAAAGTAAAGAATTAAATTAAAGAAAAGACAAACAATACCAAATTATTTAGATATGAGTTCACAAAATAAGGGTACAGATTTGACAGGCTTTGAGAAATCGATCAAATTCAGATTTATTGATGAAATTGATTATTCATCGGGTGGAATTGTAAGTAAACAAGTGATCAAAACTGAAAAGGGGAATGTATCCCTGTTTGCTTTCGATAAAGGAGAAAGTCTGAGTGAGCATACAGCTCCTTTTGATGCTATGGTTCAGGTGATTGAAGGAAGAGCCAGGATTATTATCAATGGAAAGAATTATGAGCTTTACGGGGGTGAAAGCATTATTATGCCAGCCGATATACCTCATGCAGTTCATGCTCTTGACAAGTTTAAAATGCTGCTTACAATGATCAGGGGATAAGTGGCATTTTGATATGAATTATTTTAAAAAGAAAATTCTCCGGTAAAGTGAAACCGGTAAAAATCACAATACACACAAAAACCATGTATAAATAAACAACTAATTATTATAAACCATGGATAGAAGAAATGCATTAAAATCATTATTAACCTTTTTACCTCTGGGGACGGCCTTTGCTGGCTTAACTGCCATGGGTATCCGGTTTATTACTCCTGTAAAAAGAGAATTCGAAAGAAAGATTTTTACTGTTGGTTTAGATGAACTCCCAATCAATGCATCCCGCCGGTTTAAGGACCTAAGAGGTAAGGATCTTATGGTAGTCAGAACCGGAGAGAGGGAAGTTAAAGCTCTTTCAACAGTTTGTACTCATCTGGGATGTACTGTATTCTGGCAAGAGGATAAAAAGGAATTTTATTGCCCGTGTCATCATGGAAGATTTGACAAGGATGGGAAAGTTGTAGCTGGTCCCCCTCCGAAGCCTCTTGATTCTTATAAGGTTGAAATAGAGGGGGATAATGTTTATGTTTATTTTAAAGATATTAAGGAGGTTTAAAAATGAGTGTAAAAAACTGGTTTAATGAATCTTTTCCCGTTGATTCGGAAGCGCTGATAAAGATCTCTTCTGAGCCTATTCCCAATCATTTGAAGAGATGGTGGTGGGGTTTGGGAGGAACACCTCTTTTTATGTTTATTATCCAGATAATCACTGGTATGATGTTGATATTTTATTATGTTCCGGATCCGGACAGGGCTTATCAAAGTGTTGATTATATTACACATACTGCAAAGTTTGGCTGGTTAATAAGAAGCATTCACCGCTGGGCATCCAATATCATGATAGTCGCTTTATTGTTACACATGATCCGGGTTTTTTTTACACAAACATACCGGAAACCCAGGGAGTTAAACTGGATGTTTGGAGTAACCTTGCTTCTTTTGACATTTATGTTTGGATTTACAGGTTATTCACTTGTATATGAGCAGATGTCCTACTGGGCAATGAGTGTTGGAACAGGAATTGCCGGAGCTACTCCTTTTATTGGAGGCTGGATCGCTGATTTTATGAGGGGTGGAAGTGAGATTGGACAGAATACCCTAACACGGTTTTTTTTGTTCCATATAGCCTTAATTCCTTTGCTCACAATGATCGTCATAGGTCTTCATATATATCTTATCAGGGCCCTTGGAGTCAGTGAACTCAAGTTCCCGGGCGATGAGAAGCTTAAAAAGAAATCATATCCTCTTTTCCCTGATCATGTTTTCACCGAATTGATCATTGTTACGATTATAATGATTATGCTGGTAACCTTATCCTTGCTTTTCCCTACAGGTCTTGGTGAACCTGCGAATCCTAACGTTACGCCTTTGCATATAAAGCCGGAATGGTATTTCTATCCGGTATTCCGATGGTTAAAGATCACCAGCCTTGAAGTAGGTGTAATCGGCCCAATGGTGTTTATTCTAATCTTGTTTAGCTGGCCGTTTATTGACAGGTTTTTTGAAAAAAAAATTCCCGGTAAGGAAATTGCTTTCTGGATTGGAGTAGCTGGATTTTTAACGATTAACATTTTTCTATTCTGGGAGATCTTTGGACATTAAATCAACAAACAGAAATAACTTAAACCAATAAAATACTAAATAATTTTAACCATGTCGACAAGTTTAACAACCAAAAGAAGTATAATCGGAGTACTTAGTATTGTATTCCTTGTTGTATTGCTCATTGCCCTGTGGAAAGAAACCCAGAGGCAAATGCCAGATTACAAACCTACCCCGATAATGGACGCCGGTACTAAACATTGTGTTAGCTGCCATGGGGAAAAAGGCGTAGGTAAAGTAATTACTGAACAATGGAAAGAAAGTAAACATGCTGAGGTAGGTGTTGGCTGTCTTGAATGTCATAAAGCTGAAGATGGGGATATTGATGGCTTTGAGCATGAAGGGCAGTTTATATCCACTATTGTAACACCAAAGGATTGTGGCCGGTGTCATAATAATGAAGTGGAGGAGTTTACGCATAGCCATCATGCCGATGCCGGTATGATTATGGGATCATTGGATAATATACTGGCTGAAGTTATTGAAGGGCATACAGCTTTTAATGATGGCGCCAATCCGGCAGCAGCAAGCGGATGCTGGCAGTGCCATGGATCAAAAGTTCAACTTCTAACCGATGAGGAAGGGAATCCGGTTAAGGATGATAATGGCATATTAAAGTTTGATCCTAAAACATGGCCGAATACCGGTATTGGAAGAGTGAACCTGGATGGGTCAAAAGGCTCCTGTTCAGCCTGTCATAACAGGCATCATTTTTCTGTTGCTCAGGTCCGGCAACCGGAGAATTGCGGGAAATGTCACATGGGCCCTGACCATCCGCAAATCGAAATTTACCAGGAATCCAAGCATGGTATCAACTTTTATGCACACAGGGAAGAAATGAATCTTGACAGCCATCCCTGGGTAGTTGGAGAGGGCTATATTGCAGCACCAACATGTGCAACCTGCCATATTTCTGCAACCCCCGATCAGCCCATTACACATGATGTAGGCGACCGGATCAGCTGGACTTTAAGACCAAAAGTTTCAGAAAAGATCGATGCCAGCGCACTTGCACAAGCCGAAGCAAAGGGGGAACCCTTACCTGAAGGATTCCTGACCTGGGAAGAGCGACGTAAGAATATGCAAAATGTATGTAAACAATGCCATACCCGTGCTTATGTTGACAATTTCTATATACAGTACGATAATGTTGTCCATCTTTACAATGAGAAGTATGGTAAACCTGCCCTGGAAATGATGAATCTTCTTAAATCAACCGGAATACTTACCCCAACTAATTTTGACGAAAATATTGAATGGACATATTTTCTTTTGTGGCACCATGAAGGCCGGAGGGCCAGAATGGGTGCTTCTATGATGGGACCGGATTATACCCAATGGCATGGTAATTTTGAATTGGCTGAAAGAATGTATACTGAGTTTATTCCGGAGGTGAAAGAATTGATCGAAAACGCAAAGAAAAAAGGAAATGTAAATGAAGCTCATCAGGTTGAAGTATTATTGAATGAGATGCTGAACAGCGAGTTGCATAAATGGTATATTGGAAAAGTAAACCCCGAGGAAGCAAAAAAGAGAAAAGCAGCAGCAGCTACCTTCAGGCAAAGGTATTCGAATGAATAATAGCTGTTTTAACTTCGAAAAATTTTACTGTTTAAACAATCTCTAATTGCCGGTGAATAGTAATAATAAATATTTAAATAATTTAATGAGTTTTTAAAGAGTGTTTGAATCAGTTACATACACATCTTCAGGACTGTGTAAAAATTCAGCAATAGTTTGGATTAGTTTTTCAGGAAGAACAGGTTTAATTAGAAACTCATCACATCCGGCAATAAAACATTTTTCTTTTACTTCTTTTGATGTATAGGCAGTAACAACAATTACAGGCACTGATTTCCTTTTCTTTTTTAATTCTCTTGTTACTTCAATACCATTGATGAATGGAATCAGTACATCCATTAAGACAAGGTCTATTTTCTGAGTGGAGTCATTAATAAACTCAAGTGCTTCATGTCCGTTTTTTTTCCATACGATTTCAGCATGGGTTTTCTTTAAAAGAGACTTGAAATAAAGAAAATTAGGATCATCATCCTCAACGACAAGGATTACTTTATTCTCCCAGTTATAATTTATTCCGTTAGTTACCAATGTTTTAAAATAAAATATGAATTCAAGTTGCTGTTATGGTGAAAATAAGTATTATTTTAATTTGAAAAAACTTTTTTTGATAAAATTTATCCACGAATTACATAAAGTTATTAATTCCTTACTTAAGTTGAGATTAAGGAGTGATATAAAATTATCAGCAAGACCCCTTTGGAAATTTTTTAAGCATTATATTTGCTATAAACCTGTATTTAAACAATCCTATAACAAAAAGTAAAATGATTAAAGCATAATTCCTATATTTAAAGTAGTATATTAAAACATTTAGTAGTGAAAAAAAGAACCAATAAAATTGCATACCGACTTACAATTTATATACTCACAGGAGTATCAATATTATTCCTGATGATTGTATTTATTAACTACCGGGTTTCACGTAACATTTGGTTGGAAAAAGCGAAGCTTACTGCCGATATTATGGAGGAAAAAGCTATCAAGAAGACTGAAAATCCACTTAAAAGAGCAGAAGACTTAACCAGAGAGCGGGCATATGAACTTGAAACAGGAATGCCAGCCACAGTAGATGAGATTAACAATTTCTTAAAAAATTTTGTTATAAATCATAAACGAATTACAGGCAGTGCGTTGGCATTGAATTACTGCCCGGTTGATATAAATGCTGATTATTTCCTGTCTTATTATTCAGAGGAAGCCGATTCAGTTTTCAGATTGTATAATAAAGAATTTATGAAAAATGAATTGTACAAAGAACCCTTGAAAACAGGTTCTGAATATTGGTCAGAACCACATTTTGATGCAATAACAGGTGAAAATAAAGTAATAACATTTTCAGTTCCAATAAAAATCAAAGGTGAGTTCAGAGGAGTTATTACTGCTGATATACCGCTTGACTGGCTTGATAATGTTGTATCTTCATATAAAATCTATGATTCAGGTTTTGCATTTTTAATTTCCCATAAATGTACGGCTCTTACACATCCTGTCAAAGACTTTATAATGAACAGAAACCTGAGGGAAATGGCTGAAGGATATGAAAGTAACATTATGGATGGTGTGTTAATAGATATAGCTGACCGGAAGGATGGGTTAGTTGAATTAACAGATCCCTATCTTACTGAAGGGAAAATATTCTTACTGTATCATCCTATTGAAGTTTTAGAGGGGACCCTTATAATAGTTATTCCCAGGAATGAAGTATTAGGAGGATTATATAATCTTACTTTTACTCTTCTGTTAATTGCTTTTGTCAGTTTTGCCCTGCTCATTATTACAATTTATTTTATCATAAAGAAACAACTGTTACCCCTTAAAGAACTCAATAATTCTTTATTAAGCCTTGGGGAAGGTAATTTTGATGTGGACATCCCTGAACCAAAAAAAATTGATGAAGTGGGCCAGTTAAGTAAATCATTTCTAATAATGAAGGAATACCTGAAAGAACATATTATACTCCTTGATGAGAGTATTACTGAAAAGGAGAAGATTGAATCAGAAGTGAGAGTTGCTGCAAATATTCAGAAAAGCATATTACCAAAAGAACTTCCTCCTGAATTATCAAACCTTGGTATAGATGTATATGGATTACTTAAACCTGCAAAACAAATCGGAGGGGACCTGTTTGATTATTTCATCGATGAGAAGAAGAAGCTCTATTTCATATTGGGAGATGTTACAGGGAAAGGGATACCATCTTCTTTTTTCATGGGCATGACCCGTGCTTATTTCCGTAGTGAGAGTAAGTATATTACGTTATCAGGGGATTTAGTCGAAAAGATAAATAAAAATTTGTGTCTGAATAATCCGGAGGCCGTTTTTGTAACATTGTTTTGTGGTATTATGGATACTTCTTCCGGGATCATTGATTTTTGCAATGCAGGCCATAATTTACCTTATGTGGTAAGAAATGACGGGGAGATTATGGAATTAGTAAATCAACATGGACCACCTGCAGGCGTTATGGAAAATCAGAAATATAAATCAGATAAGCTTGAATTAAAAACTGGAGAATCCCTTATCCTGTTTACTGATGGTGTTACTGAAACCAGGAATGAAAAGGACGAAATGTTTGGAAATGAAAAGTTAAGAAAGATCCTGGTAACAGAGAATATTCAAACAATAACATCAAAAAATATTTGTGAAACGGTGATTACGGAACTTGAAGCATTTAAAGGATCAGCTGAACAAACTGATGATATTACTATTTTTGCTATGAAAAGATAATTTAATTATCTGTCCTTTTTATCATTTACTTTATTAATACCTATCCAGCCACCTGTATCTCCGGGCACTAGCACCAATTTTCATAGAGATCATGAATTCATGTGAGCCGAAAGTACGCTTCCTGATGCTATTGAACTCGAGATCAAATGCATAACCAAAATAGAACCGGTCAACTACAATTCCAAACATTGTAACAAATGAACCATTTGTCCTTAATGAAATTCCAGCCCAATAATGTTCTGCATAATAGGCTTTAAGATTGACATCCAGCTGTGGAATAAGCTGAGATGAAAATTTAAACAGAGCTGAAGGTTCCAAATCTAAACCGTTTGCCAATTCAAACCTGTATCCGCCAGTAAAATAATAATGCCTTAACAGGCGGAAGTCCTCAAGTGTTTTGTTTCCTAATTTCAGGTATGACTGAAGAAGATTTTTTACAGAAGCACCTGCCCAGAAATTATATGCCAGATAATAAACCCCAAAATCTGCATCAGGTACAAATACAGGCTTATTAATGCCTTCTGTTAGTAATGGCTCATTATCATCGTAAAACTGAAGTTGTCTGATATGGAACTGATAAGCTGTTCCTCCTAAACCAAATGATAACTGGGAATTATGGATCCTCAGATGATACGCATAGCTGAAGTGTATACCAGTTCGTGAAACTGAACCATTAAGATCATTAAATACATAACCACCAAGACCAACTCTTCCTTTTCTGCTAGGCCTTAAAGCACTTTTCTTAATTGATACTCTTTTTATTCTAAAACTTTTCTTGAGCAAACGTGACTGAAAACTAAAGGTTTGACTATTTGGAGCATCTGGCATACCTACCCATTGTGCCCGGGCAGTCAGATTTAAAGTGGTATATCCATCACTTCCTGCTACTGCCGGATTAATAAGGTAACCATTTAACATATATTGATTGTATAATGGTAACTGCTGAGACCGGAGACCAAAGATTCCCAGAAACAAAAAAGATATTATGGCCAGAATTTTCTTCATTCTTTAAAATAGCCTAAAATTATTGAATTTAGACTTTTAACTCAAAATAATTATTACTTGACAATAGTAACACTTCCTGAAATTATTCTTGCACCAGTATGTAAATCAATTACGTAGTGATATGAGTCAACAGGAAGTTTCCTTCCCTTATAAGTACCATCCCATGGATTAGGATAACCTCTTTCCGACCGGAAAACAATTTCACCCCACCTGTTATAAATTTCAATTGTAACTTCAGGATATAGCTCAATCATTCGAATTTGCCATGTGTCATTAAATCCATCCTCATTTGGAGAAAATCCGTTTGGTATTTCCAGACATTGTGAATGAATACTGTTCACATGTAAAGTATCAGATATTATACAAAGATTGATATCAGTAACTTTTACTGAATATTCGCCTGATGGTATATTGGTAAGGTGGTCGGATGTTCCTCCCGTTGACCAAATGTATGAATATGGTCCCACACCTCCGGAAACCTGCAGATTTATCTGACCATCCGGCATTTCCGGACAATATGCATCTGTTATCTGACTGTTGGTTTCAAGTGAATCAGGTTCAGTAAGAACCGTTGCAGTATCAAGGAAGCAGCCATTTCTGTCAGTAATATTAACACTATAATTTCCGGCTGTTAAAGAAGACCGTGAACTGCCTGTTGGCCCATCAGCCCAGGTAACAGTATATTCAGGTACACCCCCCTGAATATAAAGATCAATAGTACCGTCATTATCTCCATAACAGTTCAGATTATAGTTGCCATCATGCGAAACGGGTGTAATAATCTCAACGGAAATCGGAGCAGCTTCAACTATCTGGATTGTTGTATCTCCATAGCAATTATTTATATCTGTCACATGAAGATTATATGACCCTGCAAAAAGTGTATCGATATTTTGAGAATCAGAAATAAATCCACCAGGACCATTCCAATTAAAAGTAAAATCCGGAGTGCCAC
The DNA here is from genome assembly GCA_030613125.1 of Bacteroidota bacterium. Lineage (GTDB taxonomy): Bacteria > Bacteroidota > Bacteroidia > Bacteroidales > VadinHA17 > JAUWMO01. The sequence continues at coordinate 8,975 of JAUWMO010000087.1, forward strand.
TTAAAATTTGAATTGTGATCCATCCATCCGACTGACCCGGACAACTGATATTCATCCCATTGTAATCTGATACTGATGCATCAATAACCAGAGGAATAGGCTTGTGTATGTAAACAGAATCCACTACAATACAATTATTATTATCGGTTATTGTAACTATATACCAATCTTCAGTTAAGCCTGATATATCAGGTGTTGTAGCTCCGTTTGACCAAAGGTATGTATAGGTGCCTGGTCCGGTGCCTCCTGCTACTGATACACTGGCTGCGCCATCATCGTATGCAGGAGAGGATGGACAGGTAATTTGGCTTTCTGTTATTGTAGTTATAATTGGTTCAGGTTCTGTTAAAGTAATAGTAGTATCAACCATACAGCCATTCGAGTCGGTTACCTCCACATGGTAATCTCCGGCTGTGAGGTTGGTTTGATCTTCCTCACCTTGAATAAGTCCTGACCCGTTAGTGGTTGACCAATCGTAGGTATAAATGCCCACACTCCCGCCTGTGATGGTTAGTTCGATAGTTCCATCGTTGCTTCCTGAACAGTTTATATTATGAATTCCATCAAATGCCATTGACGTGATATAGGTTAATACAACCGGGTCCGGTTCAGTAAGAGTGAATGACCAGTTTTTCTCACATGTGCTCACATCCCATACACGAACATTGTAAGTCCCGGCTGTTAATCCTGTTTGATCTTGCTGGTCAACAACTAAACCAGATCCATCCAGGGTAGTCCATTCAAAGAAATACTCACCGCTGCCTCCTTGTAAGATCAGTTGAATCGAACCGTCATTGTTACCATTACAACTGATATTATAGTTTCCGTCGTAAGAGGTCGAAAATATAGTATCGATAAGCTCAATTCCGTCAGGTTCGATTAGTGTAATACTATCTATTCCTGTACAGCCCAGAATGTCAGTTACCACAATCCTGTATGTTCCTGCAGTTAAAGTGTCCTGATCTTCATCGGCAGGAATTAATCCTGATCCATCGTCGGTACTCCATAAATAGGTGTACGTTCCGTTTCCCCCTGTAACATTATTGAGGTCAATACTACCATCGGAATACCCATTACAAGAGATATTATATGGAGGATAAGCTAATGAAGGAGTAAGATCGAATCTGATTAAATCCGGCTCAGTTAATGTTTGAACAAACTCTACAGGACAACCCTCTGAATCTTCAACAATAACAGTATAGTCTCCTACTGATAATCCTGAAACTGTCCTTGGATCAATATTTACGAAATTTCCTGTATCAATAGTATCCCCTTCAGGATTTGTAACCCAATAATCATACGGGGGATAAAGGCCACCGTTAATGAAGAATATCACCTGGCCATCTGCCCCTCCTGAACAAGAAATGTGATTGTTGTTTAACGGTGGTTTCAGAGGTGAAAATACAGTTAGTGGGATCTGTGCAGGTGCATTAATGAAACGGTTATCAATGACAATACATCCAAAGTTATCAGTAACTGTTGCAATATAATTTCCAGTGCCCAGGCCACTGATAATCCTGTCGGTGCTTGTGTAATTATTTGGTCCTTCCCAACTAATATCATATGGTTCAGTACCCTTTGCAAGAGTTAATTCAAGTTCACCGTTGGTATACCCATAACAGGAAATATTCGCGTTAATTAATATATTTTGAATTGGAGTAGGGTGAACTCTAACTATAACACTATCAATAGGACCATCTGCACAGCCAGTTGTTAAGGCCCTTGGTGTTATAAAATAAGTTACCAATTGTATAGTATCAGTATTATTTGTAAGCAAATCAGCTATAATAGCACCATCTAATAAGCCGGAAGCACTTGCAGTATAACCTGTTATATCACCCGGGTTTCCAGATGGAATAGCAATAAAATCAAAAGTTACTTCTCCACTTGTAAGTATTGTTGGTGTAGTTAACAATAGCTGTGTTATAGTCTCATTACAGATGGTATCTCTTGGAATAACATCTACCTTCGGAGTAGGTTCAACCCACACCTGACTCTGAACACTAACTCCGGTACATCTTTCAGAGCCAAAATCATCAACAGTATATGCAGTAATAGTATAAACCACACGCTGAGCTGCATCTCCGAGGTTATCCAGGGTCTCCCGGATACGGTGCCCGTCAGGCAGGTCTCTGACTTCACCAGGGGCATATCCGGTCACCTCACCAGGGTTGTCAGGCACAGCCGTGTACCTGAATAGCACAGCATGAGTAGGCGTGCTGGGAC
>JAUWMO010000181.1 GCA_030613125.1 Bacteroidota bacterium
ACCCATTTATGGGAATAATGATTATTCCACCAAATATGGTTGGGCAGTTTTTCTGATTTACCATTGTGTCGATTTACTGCATTTCGCTTTGTTTGAGGTAGATAACCCTCATATGGTTCATCCACATACCAACCCGGACCAGGTTGTTTTGGTATTTCACCTACAACAGTATCATCCTCAAATTCATAATACATCCCCTGACTAAATAGAAAGGTAAACGAAAATAATACTGAAATTATTATTAGGTTAATTTTTACATACATTTTATCATCTCCTATTTTAAATAAATCATTTTGAAAACTTTTGATTCCACCTTAGTGTATGAGTTTACTTTGATAATGCCGAAATATACCTCTGAGCTTATTTCCTCCTGGTTATTATTTTTCCCATCCCATTCAACCTGGTGATTACCGGATATTAACTTACCCGGATTTAGTGCTCGTATTAATTGAACCGTACTATTAAAAATTTGGATTTCCGTATGGCCCGGTAATATAATATTGAACCGTATGGTAGTTTTGTTATTAAATGGATTAGGAAAATTAGATATTGACAGATGATCAGGTTTTATTAATTCCGTTTTTTCCAAAAACAATGGCGTTAAAATATCAAAACCGTTGTTCTTTTCAAATACTAATTCTCCCTGGTAGGTTGTTACCGTACCATGAAAATCAGCAAAACATAAAGTAGAAAAACTTATCATTAGTAAAATTATTCTTTTCATTGTATTTCTCCTTAAATTATGGTGTTTATTTGATTAAAAGTAATTTGATTTTTTTAAAAAATCCGTCGCCCTTTAAAACGCAAAAATAAGCGCCTGAAGCAACGTTCTTTCCAGTTTCCGAGACGCCGTCCCATTCGATTCTATGATTGCCGGTTGTTAAATGCCCGTTTAAAATATTTTTCACCCTTTTCCCGTTTATATCACAAATATAAAGTTCGATTTCAGAGGGTTCATTCATGTACAGGTTAATTACTGTATTATTATTAAAAGGATTGGGATAGTTTTGAAACAATTCAGGGGAATCCGGTAAATGAAGTTGCGAACCATGTTCATTAATACCGTTTAAACTGTCATTTATATACAGGTTAACTCCGCCGTCTTCCTCACCGATTAACAGGTCCAGATCCTGGTCATTATCAATATCATAAAAAACGGGGACCTGCCATCCACCCACATGAATACCCGCGTAATCTTTGGTAACAAACTCAAACTCAGGGCTTGTTTTGTCGCCGGTATTTCTAAAAAAATATATATTCTCTTGTCCCCACTCACTACCCCAGCCGCCAAAGAACATATCATAATCGCCATCGTTGTCTTCATCCATAAAAGCGACACTGCCATAAGGATAGTTGTTATAGGTTTCCACATATTTCCAGTCAGGTATTTCCGCTGTACCGTCATTACGGAAATAAACCAAATCGGGCGGTGAGCCGGACAGGGCATCATTTGAACTTATGTACATATCCACGTCCAGGTCATTATCGATATCAACCAGGGCTAGTTGGTAATAGGCCGCTCCATTGGTTTCAAAATCCACTATAATCGTACCGCTTGATGAAAACAGAGGATTGTTTTTATCACCCGTGTTTTCATGCAGCATGATCTCCGAGTTATAGTAGGGAATAAGCATGTCATAATCCTGGTCATTATCAATGTCTATTAAAACAGGTGAACCCATATCGGGATAATGGATATTAAAATACGCGGTTGTGTCTAAACGCCAGTCGGGCCTGCTTATATCTCCAAAATTTTCATAAAAGTAAATGGATGAATATGGCTCTGTCCCACTGGAATGGTAACCATTTGTAATAAACAATTCGGGTAAGTTATCGCCGTCTATATCGCATAAGGCAGGCGAGCTAAAAGAACCAACGTCAATAGTGAAGGAATTGTCTTTACGGATTTGCCAGAGAGCAGCTTCGCTGCCGCCAATATTTTTATACTGAACAACCGTCTCATCTGTCCCGACAAACATATCAAAATCCGCATCGCCGTCTATGTTACAAAATTCAGGAGCTGTGTGTTTTAAACTAATATCATTATAATTTTCTGTTATTTCTTCCCATATTGCGGAATCCGCAGTGCCAACATTACTAAAAAACAATATTCGTTCTAATACTAAACCCACAAAACAATCGTAAGTCATATTATTATCTATATCTACTAATACAGGTTTATGGAAATCAAACCATCTATTTCCAATTTCAAAAATATCTTCATTTTCTAATACAAACAGTGGGCTAATGGAGTCTCCCTTATTGATGTATAATGCGTCTTTATATGTTTTGCCAACTATTAAATCCAGATCATTATCATTATCAAGGTCAGCAAATGTAGTTTTACAGTGGTTGTAAGCTCCGTCATAAGTCTCAATATTTTGGTATTTTTCAATAATAAATTCCCAGGCAGGTTCATTCTTGTTACCAATATTCTTATAAAAATGGATACCTTTGTTCATAGCACTAAAAAGGCCTCCAACAAACATATCCAGATCGCCATCGCTGTCAATATCAGTAAAAGTTACATTAACAAAGCCTTCATAGCCATAGACGTCAAATTTCATGTTATTATATTGGTCGGTCACAAAATGCCAGGCAGCGCTATCCGGTGTGCCTGTGTTTTCAAAGTACCAAATGGTGCCGTCCTTACAGCCCTGGAAATAGTCGTAATCACCGTCGCCGTCAATATCGGCAAAGGCAGGGTTGGAATTGAATGCGCCTCCTGTATACAACGGTTTTCCATAATCATCATGATACACCTGCAGCCAATTAATTGACTGGCTAAAACCTTGGGCTGCTATGGTAAAAATCAGGAATACTATTATTTGATACATTTTTTCTCCTTTCCAATATTCGTTAATAACTAAACAATTTTTTTCATAATGGACCTCACTTATTTTAATAAAATTGTTTTAATTATTTGTTTAACTTTACCATTTGAAAGATGAATTAAATAAATTCCGCTTGGCATATTACATCGCCATTTGATGCTATATTGCCCGGGCATATATACTTTATCATAAAAGAGAGATTCTACTTTTTGTCCGGCTAAATTATATACAGTTAAACTCCAGGCGCCTTTTTTGCCAATCTGAAATGGGATTACAGTTTGGTTGTTAAAAGGATTGGGGTAGTTTTTATACAACCTGAAGTTATTTGGTTGGGGGGTAGGAACTTCATTTATTCCTGTTCCCTGGTCATCAAATGCATATACATTATAAAGAGAATTATTGTAAATATTATTGTGATGTATGCCTGTTGAAATATTTGCCGTTTGATTATCAAGGCTGTCAGTATACCAGTAATTATAATGTAGTTGGGCTATGGCTTTTTCTGAGTCGTTTTTATCCCAAATATTTTCTGCAACGGAGTCCCCGTCATTATATCCCCAATAATTGGAATCAGCATTTACATTCCAGGTTGTGTCAAACGGTGGACCGGAAAATATCTGTTCTGGAAAATAAACAATGCCATAATCATTGTTTGTTATTGAATTGGCAATTATTTTAACTGAATCATTTATACCGGGATTTTCTATATCAAAAAAAATTCCTTCATGATTATTTATTATGTAATTATTATGGATAAGTAAGTCACTATTCGGTAATGACCCATATGGTATAACAATACCTTTCTCATTTTCTGAGATATAATTATTTATTATTATACCTTTGCCTATCGCTGCATGGATGCCATTTTCTCCATTGACTATCTTAATATTTTTAATACAAGAATTACCCATTGCAATTGTATAAAATCTGCTTTGATCAGATGAAACAATTGTTTGTTGATTGTTTTCTCCTATCAAAAATATATTTTTAGATATCGCTAAGCATTCCTCATAAAAACCATTAAATACAAAAACTGTATCTCCGTCAGATGATACATCAACAGCATCTTGTATTTTTGTAAATTGGGCTGTTCCGTCATCATCAACAGTCCAAGTCGTTGATAACGCTTCTGAAAAATGTAATAAACCAACTAAAAATAAAAAAAGTATTTTCATTTATTGCCTCCTATTTTAAATAAATCATTTTGAAAACTTTCGATTCCACCTTAGTGTATGAGTTTACTTTAATAATGCCGAAATAAACCCCCGAGCTTATTTCCTCCTGGTTATTATTTTTCACATCCCATTCAACCTGGTGATTACCGGATATTAACTTACCAGGATTTAGTATTCGTATTAATTGACCCGTACTATTAAAAATTTGGATTTCCGTATAGCCCGGTAATATAATATTGAACCGTATGGTAGTTTTGTTATTAAATGGATTAGGAAAATTAAATATTGACAGATGATCAGGCTTTATTAATTCCGTTTTTTCCAAAAACAATGGCGTTAAAATATCAAAACCGAATATCTGCGGAGGCTGTTCATATTTATATGCAAAATAAAGCAAAGTGTCCTGGTTAAACCAGGTTAAATCATATTTCACCCCTTCATCAGTCTCAAATGGTTCGGTATATCTTATCACTTTTTCTGTAATAGTATCATAAACATAGACTTGAGTAAATGGATTGATTGCATCGATACCTAAAAATCCCAGTTTATCATTATCAGGGGACCAACTTAAATATCTGTAATCAATAGGAGTTCCAATTGGATCATCCTTATAATAGTCAAAGATCGTGCTATCAGTCTGAGTAGTATTTTTTTGAAGATTTATACCAGCATTGGTCCCAACCTCACCATAATATCTCCAAGCATAAGCCAAAATATCAAGTTCGGAATTATATGAAAAGCCTGTATAAGTTACAGTATCTGGTGCAGAGAGGAGCGTATCAAATTTGATTTGAGATAAGGATAACTTCATAATATAGGTATCTCCATATCCACCTGATGACATACAGAATAGTGTTGAATCATCGATCCATTCCGTGATATCTAAATATGCACTAAAACCCAAGGCATGATGCATACTATCATCAAAAGAATAATAACTTGAGGTAGCCATTGCTTCTGTATATATTAATTTCTCATCATGTGGGGAAAATGAACTTGAACCGTTATCAATATTAAATAAACTCATTAAATAGTATGAATCGTCTCTACTAAAATCATAGAGAAACAAAGAATCGTTTCCACCAATATTAGTGACAGTATAGGTAGCTTTATGTTCCAGATGGGCAAATGAGGGAATCGTGGGAAAAGGGGTTTCAGTATCACCTGTGCCATCCACATTAATCGAATTGATTTTGTAGTCAAAAGAGTCTATGTAATAGATAAGTTTTGTAAAGGGATCTACACTGAATCCCATCCCATAGGCGATCTGAAATTCCTGGCCAAATGCCAAAAGAGGAAATAGTAGAAAAATTATATATCTCATAATTATGTAACCCCTTTTTTTAAAGAAATAAGCCTGAATAAATGATATAAATGAGATTTATAAAATGATAAAAAAATTAAATTTTAATCATACTGTTTTGTGAATTTAATGACAATATTTTCAGGATATTTCTAATTCAAACGCTAAATTTTAATCCGATCATGTCAACCAAACCAATCATTCCATGAAAAAACTGTATTTACAAAACAGAGTTCCCTGACAAATTTACAACACTCATTTACCAACATGATAAAAAATTGAAAACTGAGTATAATCATGATCAGTTCATTTTTGCTTTTTATATATTTTCATGTAATGGTCATCAATTGAAATAGTTTTTAAACAGGTCAAGTGAAACATTTATCAAAACGGCATCTTTAATTGGGATAATCCTTATTATTCAGACATAAAAACATTCTTTCTGAAATAAACAACCCAAATATCATGCCAATTTTGTGAATATGGTTCTATTGCCAAATCTATGGGTAGTAAATTGGAATCAAATAAAAACATATTAGTTGTTAAAGTATCGAACATAATATACAAAAACCTATAACAAGACTGTGTATGTTCTGAATAATCATATAGTTACTAACACATAGACTCCTTGTATATTATTGCAGTCATTTCTTTTATTCGATTTCAATTTGACCATAATATTACCTTTGAAATTGAATATGAGTTTGCAATTTGAGTAATATTATTCTAAAGCCCTATTCTATAAGGGATTCAGAACAAATTATGTTTATATTTACCCATAGATTCACCGGAAGAACCGTGAATATAACACTAAGTGTAGAGAATATAATTAGTTAGGACTAATACTAATAGGATGATATATGGGTTCGGTGTGAACGATCATTCACACCTGTGAACGATCGTTCACACTCAAGACCAAATTTTGTCTATTTTCAGCATTTAACTATGATTTTTAGTGATTACACAAAACTATTTTTTCATAAAAAGGTGGTTTTGTACTATTATTTTGAATAAAATCGCAATTTTTTTTCCTAAAGAGAGAAATTTATCCGGTCACAGGCAGGAATTGCTCCATTGTTGTTCTAAAACAGGTGAACTATAGTATACCAAGTGTGAACGATCGTTCACACTTTTATGTTTTGTCTGAAGATATTTATATAGGTTAAACAATATATACGTGAAGATTATCGTCCTCACGTAGAGGGGAAGGGGTGCTGCTGTACTAGTTGGATAATGCAATATGCCCTTTCTCTTATTAATAGGGCGTTGCTGATTAGTGAAATTATACTGAAATGTCATTCCTGCCCCTTTTGTACTGATTTCATTAATCTGCAACAGCCTGAAGAGCGGGGTGACATCCAGAATCCAGTATCCAGCATTCCCGAGTCACGGGATCTCCGCTTCGCTCCGACCAGCATTCCCGACTAAAAATGTCTCCCTCCGGTCGACATGTCGGGACCAAATCATCCATGATTTGGCCAGTATCCAGTATCCAGCATCCAGTATCCAGTATCGAGCATCCCAAACGAAATTGTATTAAATTAACACAAAAACCCATTAGATGATGTCCCGAATTAAACACATCTTGATCAGCCTGCTGGCAATACTGGTTCTTCTTCTGTTCAGCATTCTTTTCTGGGCACTTTGTCAGCATTTT
>JAUWMO010000323.1 GCA_030613125.1 Bacteroidota bacterium
ACTTTTAAGAAAAAAGAAGAAACTGTAACAGAGGATTTATTTCCAGAAGCTGAGATAATTGATGAAATGAATGAAGCTATTAACGAGGCTATTAAGGAAATCAAAAAATGTGATACAAAGGAAAGTTTCGAGGCTGTTATAGATTCATATCTACATCTTGAAAATGAGCCTAAATTCAAAAAGGCTGCAATAGAGCAGCTGAAACTATTTAATAAATAATTATGAAAATGAAAACATTTGTAACATTCGGACAAATTCATACTCATTCAATAAATGGTAAAACATTTGATAAGGATTGTGTTGCTGTAATTGAGTGTAATGATGCAAGTCATGGTAGAGAATTAGCCTTTGAAATATTTGGAGAAAAATTTGCAATGGAATATTCTGAAAAAGAATTTAACATGAAGAATATGAAATATTATCCACGTGGATTTATTCATGTTTAAAATTTTTTAAATCAAATAATATTTTGTAAATTTGAATATGAAACAAATGCACGATATTAAGTTATTGGTTAATAATTCATGTTACCGGAAATTGAGGGTTTTGTGCAATTGTCCCTTGGTTCCCGGTTTTTTTATTTAATAAAATATAATAAAATGACACAAAAAACAAATGTACAACTAAGATCAAAAGAGGTAACAATAAAAGCTCCTGATTTTCAAATTGCAGAATTTGAAATCAAAGGAATTGTTCCACTGGTAATTCACCGTTTTAGCGAAAAAACTAAAAACGAGATGAAGTTAAAAATGGAAACCGGTAAAGCAGCTTCAAGCAGAAGAAACCGGGAACCAAAATCAACAGATGTAACTTTCATGGAATCCAGGTATATATCAAAAAACGGTTGGGATGGTTTTCATGCTGGAGCAATAAGAAGCGCTATGATTTCAGCCTGCCGACTTGTCGGTTTTAAAATGACACTTGCAAAACTGTCTATTTTTATAATTCAAGATGGTTGGGATGCAAAGTCTCCACAAATACCGATTGTAAGAATCTATGGAAAAGCTATAAAACAAGAAGATATAGCACGAGTGGAAACGGGACAGCCTTATGTAACTGTCCGGGCTGCATTTCATGACTGGAAAGCGAAGATAAAAATACGGTGGGATGCTGATCAATTCACTATTGACGACGTATTTAACCTTCTCACAAGGGTTGGAATGCAGGTAGGAATATGTGAAGGTAGACCTGATAGTAAAAAATCCTGCGGTATGGGCTGGGGATTGTTTGATGTTAGTAAAGGCAAATTATTGTAAAATGAAAAAATTTAATTCCGTAAAAGAAGAATTACTTTTTATCGGCAGTAAACATGATAATTTTGTAAGTCCTCATATTGTCGTAGAATTTGCAAAGAATCCAGATACTTGCCTACATTCAAAATTTGAATGGAATGATACTAAAGCGGGTCATGAATATCGTATCTACCAGGCCCGGAAAATAATCAGCCTTGAACTCCAGGTAGTGGGTAATGAAAAAAAACAAGTACTTACACGTATTTTCGTATCGTTACAGGATGACCGGTCTCCCGAAAAGGGGTACCGACTCGTAACTGATGTACTGGCTGATGAAAATCTTCGCAATCAATTTCTTGACGAGGCCTTAGTTGAATTAATTCGCATAAAAAACAAATATAAATCATTGATTGAACTTGTTAATATATTTAAGGCTATTGATAAGGTTAATGAAAAGACAGAACAAGGCAGGTGAGATGGGGTAAGGTATGGTCCGGTGCAGTTAAGTCGGGTAAGGTTTGGCAGGTGGGATGTGGTAAGGTCCGATTTGGTAAGATAGGATATGGTTTGGTAAGATAAGGTAAGGCAGGTTAGGTTCGGTACGGTTAGGTCTGATAGGGTGCGGTGTGGTTTGGTGAGGTTTGGCAGGTAGTTTATGGTGGGGTGTGTTCCGATAGGGTAAGGTGCGGTAAGGCAGGTTTGGTAAGGTTAGGTGCGTTATGGTACGGTACGGTTTGGCAGGTGAGGTATAATTTTAATTATTAATTTAATATCATGAAAAAGCACAAATATAAATACGTATGCCTTAAATGTGGAGAATCATACATACTCTCATTTATAACGATTGTTGAGTGTAATACTTGTTATACAGTTATGAAACGATATAGGCATTGGCCTGTTTATTCAATTGAAAATATATAATATGACACACAAAAAAGAAGAAAAAACAATAGCTGGATTACGTAGATTTTTCACTATTAGCGTAGCTGCATTTGAAATGCAACATACAATTATGAAGGCATTTGGAAAGGAAGTTCAGGAAAGTTTTATGCATCAAATGCACTTAATCGCAAAAGAAGAAATAAATAAGGAAAATCCTGATATGAATAGAATTAATACATTGCTTGAAATAATGCAAAATTTTGCTGATAAAAATAAACAAAATGACTATTCGGGAGATCGCTAAAAAATTCAATCTCAGAATCAGGGATGAGAAATTCTTAAAACTTGGTAGATATGTTTATCAGGAAGTTTATCGACAACATCTCAGAGAACCTTTTTGGAGGTTTGAGCAAATCAAAGAAGGCGAATATATGGTAAACTATTATCCGGAAAAATATACTGAAGCGATCGGTGAGGCCATGCTGAGATTCATCAACGACAATCCAAAATACAAGCAAAAAAGGAAACGATTTAAAAGGATAAAATTATGATATATCAATATTATTTTGTAATTTAGTAGTAAGATTATAATTCAATCTACGTGGCAAATTCATTTAAAATATTAGGGCGAGTAAGAAAAAGGCCGAGTCACGTCGGGAGTAATCTCTTTTTCTGAAAGCCCTTTTGTATTAATAAAATATGGAATATTTAGAACTATATAATAAAGCAAAATTAGCATTATCAGAGGCTTATTCAGTAGATGAATTATCTGCAATAATAGATCAGAGTGAAATAATTAAACATGCTGCTCAAATTGTTAAAGATGATGAAATGGTACAAATGGCAACCGAAATTAAGCTCCGGGCCGAGAGGCGGTTCGGTGAGGTTAGTAGGGAGCTGGAAAAGGCTAAAGGGAATCAATATAAAAGTGCTTCTTCAATACCATTAAAGAAGCAAGTATTATCAGATGTCGGAGTATCAGAACAGATGAACCATCAATTTGAAAAGCTCGCAGCGATCCCGGAGCAGGAATTTGAAAAAGCATTAAATACTTTTAAAGATGAGGGTAAGATGAGTCGTAAAAAATTATTAGATACAGCAAATAAACAAAAAAGAGCAAAAAAAATAACTATTCCTATAATGCCTGAAGGTGTTTTTAATGTTATTTATGCAGATCCTCCCTGGAAATATTCAGATAGTTGTGAAGGAGGAGGAATACAATCTGTTGGGGCCATAGGACATTATCCTTTAATGAGTATTATTGAACTTTGCGAAATGAAATTGCCAAAAATAGCTAATAATGCTGTTTTATTTTTATGGGTTACTTCTCCAATTTTAGAAGAAAGTTTTGAAGTAATTAAAGCTTGGAAATTTATTTATAAGGCATCATTTGTTTGGGATAAAATAGGTCATAATATGGGCCATTATAATTCAGTCCGACATGAATTTTTATTAATCTGTACACGTGGAAGTTATACACCTGAAGAAAAAAAATTATATGATAGTGTTCAGTCTATTCAAAAAACTAAAAAGCATTCTGAGAAACCGAAAGAATTTAGAGAAATAATTGAAAAATTGTATCCTAATAGCAATAAAATTGAATTATTTGCAAGGATTAAACATGAAAATTGGGATGCTTATGGCAACGAAATATTATAATGAATATTATAAAATTAAATTAGAACAAGCTATTAAATATGAAGATTTTATATATAAAATATTTGCTAATTATTTTGATATTCACATACAATTTTATAGAACAAAAACAGATCAATATAATATTGGAGAAAGCAGACAGGGATTTGAAGTTAAATTTGATGATAGAATGAAACAAACAGGTAATTTATATATTGAATTTGCAGAAAAATCAGACCCTTCAAATATAGAA
>JAUWMO010000172.1 GCA_030613125.1 Bacteroidota bacterium
TCACTTGTGGATGCCTGAAGGATTTTTGCATCTAATCTTTTAGCGAGACCAAGCATGTTGATGGTACCCATTACAGATGTTTTAATTGTCTTTATCGGATTATACTGGTAATGAATGGGTGAAGCAGGGCATGCAAGATTATAGATCTCATCCACTTCAACGAAGTATGGCATAATTATATCATGTCTGATAATCTCAAAATACGGATGTTCCAGCAAATGAACAATATTGGATTTTGAGCCGGTAAAATAATTATCAAGGCATAATATTTCATTGCCCTCATCAAGCAGGCGCTGGCAAAGATGAGAACCAATAAAACCGGCCCCTCCGGTTATAAGGATTCTTTTCATACAATTTTATATTACTGGAAAGCTTAATTTAAAAGTTTCAATTTAGTTAATATTTGCATTTTTACCTATTCCGAAATAATCAAATCCCAGTTCATTAATCTCTTCCGGATCGTAAATATTTCGTCCGTCGAATATAACAGCTTTATTCAGGAGTTTTTTAATGACTTTGAAATTGGGAATACGAAATTCTGACCATTCTGTAACCAGCAGCAATGCATCTGCATCAACCAGGGCATCGTACTGATCTGTTGCATATTCAATAGAGTCACCCAGTCTCCTTCGCGCTTCATCCATGGCAACAGGGTCATAAGCCTTTACTTTGGCCCCTTGTTCAAGTAATTTTTCAATTATTGTGAGCGCGGGTGCCTCTCTCATATCGTCGGTTTTTGGCTTGAAAGACAGCCCCCATATTCCAATTTGTTTGCCTTTAAGATTTCCATTATAATATTTGCTGAGTTTGTCAACCAGAACAGATTTCTGCAGGTTATTAACGTGTTCAACAGATTTGAGGACTTCCAGGGGATAATTATTTTCTTCGGCTATTCTTATCAAAGCCTGAACATCTTTAGGGAAACATGACCCTCCATAGCCTGCTCCAGGATAGATAAATTTATTACCAATCCTTGAATCACTTCCTATCCCACGGCGGACCATATTTACATCTGCGCCGACCCTTTCACACAGGTTGGCAACCTCATTCATAAAGCTTATCTTCGTGGCCAGCATGGCATTGGCTACATATTTTGTCATTTCAGAAGAACGGATATCCATAAAATAAATGGGGTGGTTATTGAGGAGGAAGGGTTTATACAGTTTTTTCATAACCTTTTCTGCCTTCATTGATTCAATGCCAATAACTATTCTGTCGGGGTGCAGAAAATCTTTGATAGCATCCCCTTCCTTTAAAAATTCAGGATTAGATGCAATATCAAAACTAATATTTGTTTTTCTTTTATTCAATTCTTCCTGTACAGCGGCCTGTACCTTACCAGCAGTACCAACCGGCACTGTACTTTTGGTTGCGATCAGTAAAGGATGATCCATATGTATCCCGATTTCACGGGCAACGGACAGAACATGCTGCAAATCGGCACTTCCGTTTTCATCAGGTGGGGTTCCTACTGCAATAAAGACCACCTCGGTATCTTCCAGGCTTTTTTTAATACTGGTTGAAAATAAAAGCCGGCCTTTTTCTTTATTCCTGGTCAGCATTGGTTCCAAACCGGGCTCGTATATAGGGATTTTACCATTGTTCAGATCTTTTATCTTTTTTGCATCAATATCGACACACGTTACTGTGATACCTGTTTCAGCAAAACAGGTGCCGGTTACCAATCCAACGTAACCGGTTCCTACAACAGAAATTTTCATATTATTTGTGAAATTTAAAGATTAAAGTTTTTGATTTTACAAATATAATTCTTTTTATATGCAAAGGTGTTTACATGATTATTCTATTCCATCAACGGAGTAATTATTATGATGAACATTGAAAATGAGGTTATTCCCTGAAGCAGGTCATGCTGGCATGGACCAGGAATCACCGGGTATACACAAAAAATAAATTATGGTCATAACTATCCATACTGATTTTCAATAAGTTCGATTTATTTTTTAAAGGATTTTACTATATGTATAAAAAAAGTTTTAATTTTGCAGGCTGAAATAAATAACATAAAGTCTAACTTATTAATTATTAATTATTTTACTAATGGCTGAAAAAACTAATAAACCTTTGGAAGAAGAGGTTTCAGATACCGGAAATACGGTATCAACCACTAAAGAAAAAAAGGGTAAAGGTGTGGAGTCAAAGGAGGAAAAAGCGAATGCTTCCAAATCAAGTACTAAATCTGCAACAAAGACAACTACCAAAACGACTGTAAAATCAGAAAAAACTGAAAAGAAAGCGCAGTCCGGAAAAGCAAAATCAGAAGAGAAATCCAAAACCACAAAGAAAACTTCATCAACTGCTAAACAATCTACAGTTCAAGACGAAAAAATTAAAAAAGAACCTAATGAACTGGCAGAAGATAAGAAAGAAAAAACTGAATTAAAGGCCGGAAAAAAGAAAAAAGAAAAAGTTGATATTAAAGCTGAAGGGAAAGAAGCTGAAAAGGATGAAGTAAAAACCGAAACGGATAGAAAACCAAAGGAAAAAACAACCGTTGAAAAAGAAACTGTTGAAGCTTCCACCGGGGAAGAATTTGACTGGAATCTTTTTGAAAAAGAAACCGATGAATACACCGATAAGCAGAGGTCTGATTATGAAGCTATGTATGAAAAAACACTTTCTAAGATTGCCGTTTATGAGGTGATTGACGGAACTGTGATCGGCATGAATAACAGGGAAGTAGTTATAAATATTGGGTACAAATCAGAAGGGATTGTCAGCCTGAACGAGTTTCGTTATAACCCTAATCTGAAAGTTGGTGATACTGTACAGGTTTATGTTGAGAGTCAGGAAGATAAGAAGGGCCAACTTGTTCTATCACATAAGAAGGCAAGGTCTCTCAATTCCTGGGATAGAGTGAATGAAGCTCTTGATAACGGAGAGATTATTAATGGATTTATTAAGTGCAGGACCAAAGGAGGAATGATTGTTGACGTATTTGGAATTGAGGCTTTTTTACCAGGTTCGCAGATTGATGTTAAACCAATCAGGGACTATGATGTATATGTTGGTAAAACCATGGAATTCAAAGTAGTTAAGATTAACAACGAGTATAAAAACGTTGTAGTATCTCATAAAGCACTAATTGAAGCTGAACTCGAACAACAGAGAAAAGAGATAATCGCAAAACTTGAAAAAGGTCAGGTACTTGAGGGAACAGTTAAGAATATTACATCTTATGGTGTATTTATTGACCTTGGTGGAGTTGACGGACTGATACATATTACAGATCTTTCGTGGGGCCGGGTGAACCATCCTGAAGAGATTGTTCAACTCGATCAAAAATTAAATGTTGTTATCCTTGATTTTGATGATGACAAGAAGAGAATAGCTCTTGGATTAAAACAACTTTCACCACATCCCTGGGATTCACTTGATGAGGGTTTGAAAATAGGTGATAAGGTGAAAGGAAAAGTTGTTGTTATAGCTGATTATGGTGCCTTTATTGAAATAGCACCCGGAGTGGAAGGATTGATCCATGTTTCTGAGATGTCATGGTCTCAGCACCTTAGGAGTGCACAGGAATTTCTTAAAGTGGGTGACGAATTGGAAGCTGTCATATTAACCCTCGATCGTGAAGAACGGAAGATGTCATTAGGAATGAAACAACTAAAACCGGATCCATGGGAAAAGATAGAAGAAAAATATCCTATTGGTACTAAACACACTGCCAAAGTAAGAAACTTTACCAATTTCGGTGTATTTGTTGAGATTGAAGAGGGTGTGGATGGTCTGATCCATATTTCTGATCTTTCCTGGACCAAGAAGGTTAAACATCCGGCTGAATTCACCTCCATTGATGCAGATATTGAGCTTGTTGTATTAGAAATTGATAAAGAAAATAGAAGATTAAGCCTTGGTCATAAACAGCTGGAAGAAAATCCATGGGATGTATTTGAAACTGTATTTACCATGGATTCAGTACATGAGGGTACTGTAATAAATGTTTTTGACAAAGGTGCTATCATTACACTACCTTATGGTGTTGAAGGCTTTGTAAGTCACAAGCATCTACATAAAGAAGATGGTTCCAAGGCGAAGGTTGATGAGAAACTTCCTTTCAAAGTTATCGAGTTTAATAAAGGAGCTAAAAGAATCGTACTTTCACATATCCGTGTATTTGAAGATGCTAAGAAATCAAAAGAAAAAGATGGTAGAAAAACAGAACGTGATATCAAACAGAAAGAAAAAAGAAAACTTAAGACCGGTCTTGAAAAAACAACCCTTGGCGATATCACTAATTTGGCTGCTTTGAAATCTGAAATGGAAGAAAAGGAGAAGAAAACTATCAAAGAAAAGAAAAAATAATTATCTTTATAAAAAGAAAATTGTTAATAACAATGGAATTTAAGATTGATAAACGCAATGATTACACCCTGATCCAGGTGCTTGAAGAAAAATTGGATACTCACATCGCCCCGAATCTTAAATCAGAACTGGTTTTGATTTCAGGGAATGGCGAGAAAAATATTATTCTTGACCTGATTAAATGTAAATATTGTGACTCTAGTGGATTGAGTGCAATACTTGTTGCGAACCGGTTATGTAAGAACGCCAATGGCACTTTTGTCCTTTCAGGATTAAATGAAGCAGTTGAAAGACTGATTACTATTTCGCAATTAGACACGGTACTGAATATTACAGAAACGATTGAAGAAGCAGAGAGTCTAATAATGTCTGTTGAAAAGGAATAACAAGGTGTCATTTGCCTTCAGGATCCTTGGCAGTAGCTCTGCTTTGCCGACTTCTATACGATTTCCATCCGCTTATGTAGTTCAAATGCATGAGCGGATTTTTTTAATTGATTGCGGAGAGGGTGCTCAGATTCAATTGAGACGATACAAGATAAAACTGGGTCGCCTTAACCATATCTTAATCAGCCATATTCATGGTGATCATACATTTGGCCTTTTCGGACTTCTGTCATCTTTTAACCTTATAGGCCGTGAACATGACCTTCATATTTATTGTCCTCCGGATCTTGAGAGCATACTGGAAACTCATTTTGAAATGTTTAATATTCAATTAAATTATTCTCTGGTGTACCATCATATGAATTGTAAACAATCCTCAATTATTTTTGAAGATGAAAAGATAATTGTGGATAGTTTTCCCGTGAAACATCGAATTCCAACATGCGGATTCCTTTTCAGGGAAAAACCTCTTCCAAGATCTCTGAGAAAGGATATGATCGAAAATTATGATATTCCAATTAAAAACCGGCCAGAAATTAAAATGGGTGCCGATTTTATTACACGATCAGGTGAAAAGATTTCCAATGAAATATTAACCACAGATCCACCGGCACCAAGGTCTTTAGCATATTGTACAGATACATTGTATCACCGTGGTTTAGTTACTAAAATCAGAGGAGTAAACCTGTTATTTCACGAATCAACATTTATCGAGGATGAAGCTTCAAGAGCAAAGGAAACATACCATTCCACGGCAAGACAGGCTGCGATGATTGCCCGGGAGGCAAAAGTAAAGCAATTAGTACTTGGACATTTCTCTGCCAGATATAAGGACCTGAATCCACTTTTAAGTGAGGCCAGGGAAGTTTTTTCTGAAACTGAACTGGCAGAAGATGGGAAAATATTTATGATAGAACATTAACCTGAATTCAAGTTACCAAAATTAGTGCAATTATATTGACTCTTTGGTATGTCCAGCGTCTTCTTTGTGGTTAATACATAAAATCTGTATTTTTGGTTCTGTTATTTAAACCACCATTTATTTCATAACCTCAGAAACGTGACTGAAAAAATCCTGATCCTTGATTTTGGTTCTCAATACACTCAGTTGATTGCAAGAAGAGTGAGGGAACTCAATGTGTATTGTGAAATTTATCCATATAATCACTTTCCAAAACCTGATAAGTCTGTTAAAGGTGTGATACTTTCCGGAAGTCCTTTTTCTATTAGAGATAATGAAGCTCCTATCCCTGATTTGGTGGATATTAAGGGTGTTCTGCCTTTGTTGGGAGTGTGTTACGGTGCTCAGTATCTTGCCCATTACTATGGCGGAGAGGTATTACCTTCGAAAACCAGGGAATATGGACGTGCCAACCTGAAGTTTGTTGATAATGAAAGCAGCTTATTTAAGGACATTGAACCAAATACCCAGGTTTGGATGTCACATGGTGATACTATTGCCAGGCTTCCGGAAGATTATCAGATCATTGGCAGTACGGATAATGTTGAAGTAGGAGCCTTTAAGGTGAAAGGGGAAACCACTTTTGGTATTCAATTCCATCCTGAGGTTTACCATACAACTCAGGGTCGGGAAATACTTAAAACTTTTGTGGTTAATATTTGTGGCTGCCACCAGAAATGGACCCCGGCCTCATTTGTGGAAAATACTGTTGAGGAGTTGAAGAATAAACTGGGAGATGACAAAGTAGTATTAGGGCTTTCTGGCGGAGTTGATTCCTCAGTAGCAGCAATATTGCTAACAAAAGCAATTGGAAAAAATCTTACTTCCATTTTTGTTGACAATGGTGTATTGAGAAAAGGGGAATTTGAAAGTGTTTTGAAGACATATAAATCAACGGGGCTAAATGTAGTGGGAGTGAATGCCAGTGATAGATTTTTGGATTCCCTTTCCGGAGTATCAGATCCTGAGACTAAACGGAAGATCATAGGCAGAATATTTATTGAAGTATTTGAAGAGGAAGCTCACAAGATAAGTGGGGTAAAATGGTTGGCCCAGGGAACTATATATCCTGATGTGATTGAATCGGTCTCAGTAAAAGGTCCTTCGGCTACAATTAAATCGCATCATAACGTTGGCGGGTTACCTGAGATTATGAACCTAAAGGTTGTAGAACCTCTCAAACTACTTTTCAAAGACGAAGTAAGAAGAGTTGGTAAGACTATGGAGATGGATAAACTGCTTATCGGCCGGCATCCTTTTCCTGGTCCGGGATTAGCAGTACGGATTCTGGGTGTTATTTCAAGGGAAAAGGTGGCTATGCTACAGGAGGCTGATGACATATTTATCACCTCACTGAAAAAGGATGGTTTTTATGATCAGGTTTGGCAAGCTGCAGTTATTCTTTTACCTGTACATTCTGTTGGTGTGATGGGCGATGAAAGGACATATGAAAATGTAGGCGTACACGGACATCTCCTTGGAGATTGTGAAGACGCCGGACCGGTCGAAACCGGGCGCCGGCAACATGGCCGGGCGGGAACCGGTGGCGATCACGAGGCGCTCGTAGCCGATCTGGTCGTGGCCATCCACCTCGACCATGAAATTCGACACGTCGATCTTGGTGGCATCGCCTACCACCA
>JAUWMO010000142.1 GCA_030613125.1 Bacteroidota bacterium
AACTATTTAAACCCTATCAGTACAGGAAGTAAAAATAAGTATCTGTTCATTCTGGAGGACACATTGTTTACCGAATCAGAAGACACTTTGTTTATAATAACCTACCAACCGAAAAAAGGAAAGAATTTCGATGGTTTGAAAGGGTTCATGTATGTCAATTCCAACAGGTATGCTATTCAGAATGTTATTGCCGAAGCGGCTGATCCTGAGGATATGTTCAGGATAAAAATCCAGCAAAAGTATGAGTTTATTGATAACAGGCAATGGTTTCCGGTTCAACTAAATACAGATATCATCTTTTCCAATCCTCCAATCCCTGCAAAACCAAAAAATTTAAGTCTTGTAGGAATCGGGAAAAGTTATATTTCCGACATTAACCTTGAGCCTGATTTTAATCAACATGAAAAAAAAGAATTTAGGCTGGAAATTAATAAAAAGGCACACAGACAACCCGAAAATATTTGGAATCAATATCGATATAAACCTCTTACAAAAAAAGATACCACTACTTACCATATCATTGATTCAATAGGGAGGGAAGTTCACCTTGACGAAAAACTCTGGGCTTTAGAAACTTTGATGAATGGTTATATACCGTTCTATTTTTTTAATATAGATATCGCATCAATTATTGATTACAATAAATACGAGGGTTTAAGAACAGGTATCGGAGGAATTACCAATGAAAAACTATTTGATAAATTATTTTTTGGGGGTCATTTTGCCTATGGTTTTGGAGATAAGGTATTTAAATATGGCGGTCGGATAAAATGGGTCATCTCAAAACCACTGGAAATGGATATCCAGATAAAATATCTGAATGATGTTCAGGAATCGGCATCATACAGATTTATTGAAACAAAAAGGAAAATCAGCACCGAGTATTTCAGAAAATATCTTGTTGAACAAATGGATATGGTTGAAGCCTGGGATATCTCGTATGGGTTTAAAGCATTGCGATATTTTTATATGCGACCCTTTATTACCCAATCACACATTATATATGGAAATGAATATTTATTTAGAATCTCAGATTCTCAGCCAGAAGTATATAGTAACAGGGGGGATTTCACTGAAGTTGGTATCAGGTTCAGATTTGCTTATAAGGAAAAATTTATAGAATCAGCGAGAAGAAAAATCTCACTTGGTTCCAGGTACCCGGTTCTACATGGAAATATCATAAAAGGAGTAAACTGGTTTAATGGTCAATTTGATTACACCAAACTTGAAGCAAGGATTACAACAAGTCTTACATCCAGGATTTTTGGAAAATCACAACTTGCAATTATTGGGGGATTGGTTAAGGGAATTGTACCATATACAAAACTCTATAGTGGTCGTGGAAGTTATAAAACTTTTACAATAGAAACAGCAAACAGTTTCGGGACTATGCGAATGAATGAATTTCTTTCAGATCGTTTTATCTCGCTTTTTTTTCGACAGGATTTTGGGAAATTGCTCATCAAAACTAATAAGTTTCAACCCAATATAGTTTTTTTAACAAATTTTGGAATTGGAAGCCTTTCGAATGCCGAGTACCATAGAAACATTGAATATAAGACCCTGGAAAAAGGATACTATGAATCTGGTTTTCTGATCAACAATATTTTAAATCAGTTTTTTATTGGCTATGGTCTGGGTCTATATTACAGATATGGTCCCAATTCCCTTGAAAAAACTATTGATAATTTCGCTTTCAAGTTCACGATTAATTTCAGGTTATAGAATAACAACACAGCTATTAACCTCTCTGCCAGTATATTTATTATCTTTGCGCCCGGGAATAAAGATAGCAGTAATGCCATATAAGTCAGGTTTTGTAAATATTATCGGAAATCCCAATGTTGGGAAATCCACACTTATGAATGCTCTTGTGGGAGATAAATTATCCATTATTACTTCAAAAGCACAAACTACACGTCACAGGATAATGGGAATTGTAACTGGCAAGGATTATCAAATAGTCTATTCAGACACACCAGGCATTCTAAAACCAAAATACAAATTGCAGGAATTAATGCTCCGATCTGTTAATTTGGCTTTAGTTGATGCTGATATATTGCTCTATATCACCGATTTTAAGGATAACCCTGATAAAAACAAAGAGTTTGTTGAGAAATTACAGGGAGTGAATATCCCAACACTTCTTCTGATTAATAAAATTGATCTTGCTGATGAAATGGCAGTAAAAAAATGTTCTGAAGAGTGGAAACTGACTCTTCCGCATGCTGAAGTTATTCCGGTTTCAGCATTAAAACATATAAATCTGGAAATTGTTTTTCAGAAACTATTTGATTTTTTGCCTGAAGGCCCTCCATATTATCCTGTAGATCAACTAACAGACAAAACTGAAAGGTTTTTTACTTCTGAGATAATCAGGGAAAAAATTATTATATTCTACAGGCAGGAAATTCCATACTCAACACAAGTGGAAGTAGAAAGTTTTAAAGAGGAGGATAAGATCATTAGGATATCCGCTAAAATTTATGTTACACGCAAGTCGCAAAAAGGAATTCTAATCGGGCATAAAGGATTATCACTAAAAAAAGTAGGAATTGAGGCCCGAAAGGATATTGAAAAATTTTTTGAAAAAAAAGTTTTTCTGGAACTGTTTGTAAAGGTGAAAAGTGACTGGAAAAACAGTGAGAAGTTATTAAAGCAATGGGGATATATGTCTTAAATCATCTTCTGAAACAAAAAAAATAAAAGTTTTAGAATGAGTAATATTATTGCAATTATAGGCAGACCAAATGTAGGGAAATCAACCCTTTTTAACCGGTTGACAGAAAGCCGGAAAGCCATTGTAGATGAAATCAGCGGCGTTACACGTGACCGCCATTATGGAATAGTTGAATGGAATGGAAAAAAATTCACTGTTATTGACACAGGAGGTTATATTAGTAAATCAGATGATGTTTTTGAAGAAGAAATAAAAAAGCAGGTAATTATTGCCATTGAGGAATCTGATCTGATTCTGTTCCTCGTTGATGTTGAAACTGGTATTACGGGTCCGGATGAAGTCCTTGCAAAATTGTTAAGAAAATCAAATAAGAAAACCTTATTGGTTGTAAATAAGGTTGATCAATATAACCGGCAATATGATGCTAACATTTTTTACAAATTAGGATTAGGCGACATTTATTCCATTTCTTCCTTAAACGGAAGTGGGACAGGTGACCTTTTAGATAAAGTTGTCGAATCACTGCCCGGGGCTTCTCATGTGGAAGAAGTTTCATTACCAAGGTTTGCAATTGTTGGAAGACCAAATGTTGGAAAATCATTATTGATAAATGCTCTGTTAGGTGAGGAAAGAAATATTGTTACACCAGTTTCAGGTACTACACGCGATACTGTTTATACCCGATACAAAAAATTTAATCATGATTTTTTTCTGGTTGATACTGCCGGGTTACGCAAAAAAGGAAAAGTAAAAGAAAACCTGGAGTTTTATTCAGTAATGAGATCGATCAAAGCCATTGAAAATTCAGATGTATGCCTGTTACTGATTGATGCGGTCCAGGGATTTGAAGCCCAGGATCAGAATATACTTTACCTTATCCTGCGTAATCGAAAAGGTGTTGTAATCCTTGTAAACAAATGGGATCTTATTGAAAAAGAGACATCTACTGCTAAACAATTTGAAAGAAACATAAGGAATAAGATAGCTCCTTTTCAGGATGTACCAATCATATTTACTTCAGCCCTGACAAAGATACGCTTGCATAAAGTTTTAGACACTGCTATTAAGGTTTATAATATACGCCTGAAAAAGATCCCTACTTCCAGGCTAAACGAGGTGTTGCTTGAGGCAGTGAAGACTTATCATCCCCCATCAGTTCGGGGGAAAGAAATCAAAATTAAATACGCAACACAACTACCTACACTGGCCCCTTCATTTGTTTTATTCTGTAACTATCCCCAGCATATTAAAGATCCATATAGAAGATATCTGGAAAACAAGATAAGGGAGAACTTCAACTTTACCGGAGTTCCCATTCAGATCTTTTTCCGTAAAAAGTAGGTATGGTTTTTGAGGTTTGCTAATAGATTAATTATAAATTTGTAAATATGAAAAAAGCCTATCTTATAGCCGGATTTTTAATGGTCGTTTTTTTATGGTTATCTTCCTGCAGAAAGACAGTACATTATTCCGAAATTCCTGAAATCCATTATAAGAGCTTCTGGCTCCGTGACACTACTGACATATTAGGGAATAAAGGCTTAGTAGGAGAGCTGACCTTTTCTTTTGTAGATGGAGATGGTGACATTGGACTCCATCAACCGGATGATCCCTTTGATCCTGAAGATCCGGAATATACGAATCTGTTTTTTACTATGTACGCCATGAAAAATGGGGTATTGACCCAATTAGACGAAAATGATCTTGAATTCCCACTGAACTACCGTATTCCCTATCTTGAACCTAAGGGTCATGATCCTTCGTTAAAAGGTGAGATCGAGGTTGAGTTCCTGTACCTTCTTTTTAAATATGACACTATACTTTATGAATTCTATATTACTGACAGGGCAGACCATGAAAGTAATGTCGAGTCTACCCCTTTGATTATTTTACCCGATACAATTAAATAATCTTTCCTGTAGCACATTATTCCATAGGTTTTCATAATGGATATATTTTGATAATCTAAATACTTTTTTTTGAAAAAAAATAAATGATCACAGGCAATAACAAAATGGCTGAATTGGTCCACATGAACTATCTTTTAGTTTCAGTCATGAATCGTTTTGGAATCAGGCTAGGCTTTGGAGATAAGTCTATTAGTCAGGTTTGTAAAGAACATTCAGTAAATATTGATTTTTTTCTGGAAATTGTCAACTCATTTCATGATAAAGACTATTTCCCGCAAAAACATCTGCAAGGCTTTTCAATTCAATTAATCATTGATTACCTAAGCAAAACACACCGGTATTACCTTGATGAAAAGATACCTGAGATTGAAAAGTTAATTGATCAAATGATAATAGAATGTTATTCTCATAATGAACATGCACATTTTTTAAAAACTTTTTTTATAGAATATGTGAATGAATTAATCAGTCATATAAAAAAAGAAGATGAAAAGGTTTTTCCATACTCAATTAATATTGAGAATCAATTTTTAAATAAAAAGGAGAGTGAAAACCAGTACCCCACCTCCTCAAACTATTCTATTAAGGAATACTTGTCAGAGCATAATAATATAGAAGAAAAATTATTCGATCTTAAAAATATCATTATTAAATATCTTCCATCTCCCGAAAACCAGGCATTGTGCTCAAAAGTATTATCAGACCTTTTCAATCTTGAAAAAGATATCAATGACCATAGCAGGATTGAAGAAAATGTCCTTATCCCAAAGGTAAAATTGATGGAGGAGGAACTTAGCAACCGGCAGAAAAAAACTTGAAATAAATAATGGCTACAGGATAAAATGCGAAAACCTACATTCCTTATAGCAGCAAGGTCTTATATTATACTTAAAGGTTTGGACTTTCTTCTGAAAGAAATTGAAGATATTGAAATAAAATGGGTAATTGCTGACAGTAATAACCTCCTTTCAAAAATTATTAATGAAGAACCGGATTTTGTGATATTATTTTCAGACCTGATTACTTCAAAGAACCGTAATGAGTTCCAGAAGTATTTTCCAGATATTGTCAAAACCAGGTTGATTTGCCTTTGTCAAAGTTCTGAGACAGGCAACCTCGAAAAAATCTATTCCGATTATATTGATCTTAATGAAGATAAAATAACAATAATCAGAAAACTTAACAGAATTATCGATATTTATTTGCCCAAAAAATCTGTGCCCTCTAAATCTTCTGAAATAAGTGAGAGAGAAAAAAACATATTAAGAAATGTTGCTCTGGGCTTCACTAATAAGGAAATTGGTGAGAAACTATTTATAAGCACTCATACGGTTATTACTCATAGAAAGAATATCACACATAAGTTAGGAATCAAAACCATTTCCGGTCTTACAGTTTATGCCATATTAAACAATATAATTGCAGTTGAGGAAATTTCAAAATAAAGAGTAATTATATTTGAATACCCATAAACAGAACATCATCTACCTGTTCATAACCTTCTCTCCAAATCTCAAAATTCTGTTTAATTTTGAAGTATTGATCTTCCATACTTTTTTCATGAATGTCGTCCAACATGTTCTTCATTCTTACCATTTTTAGTTTCTTGCCCAACGGACCTCCAAACTGATCGGGATAACCATCTGAAAATAAATATATTATATCTCCCTTTGCAAGTTGATATTCCTGATCTTCAAATATCTTCCCTTCCATTGCTTCACCCCCGACTGAACTTCGGTTGCCCCGAATATAATACTGTTCTCCTTTATGGTATAAAATAATAGGACGCATGGCTGAGGCAAAACGCAGATAGTAAGTGGATGTATTTAGTTCACATACAATAATATCCATACCATCATTAGATGCATGTGATTCAATATTTTGATTCAGGGAGGTAGTTATTTCTTCATCCAGTATACTTAAAAGTTCAGATGGTTTAATATTTCTTTTTCGATTAACTATATCTTTTATCAACGTCGATCCTATCATTGACATGAAAGCCCCGGGAACTCCATGTCCAGTAGAATCAGCACAAACAATTAAAAACCTGTCTTCATCAATCCGGCCCCACCAATAGAAATCACCACTTACAATATCTCTGGGTAAATAATATACAAAAGAGCCGCTAAAATTTTCTTTTAGTCTTTGAACCGGAGGTAATATACTTGCCTGAATTCTTTGGGCATAATTTATACTATCTGTAATCTCTCTGTTTTTCAGTTCAATCTCATTTTTTTGTTCAACAACCTCTTTAGTCCGAATATTAAGCTCTGTCTGCAGATAAGCTTCAAGTTTTTTATGATTTCGTTCTCTTACTTTTATAATCACAACCACAGTTGATACAAGCAATCCCGTCATAAGAGCATAAAACCACCAGGTTTCCCAAAAAGGTTTCTTAACTACAATATCAAAACCAACAAACTCATCTGTTGTCTGAAAATCAGCATTATAAGCTCTCAGCAAGAATTTATATTCACCGTCTCCTAACCGTGGAAATACTGCATACCTAAATTGATCAAAATCTGACCAATCACTATAATTCTCAAGTTTGTACTGATAAGTAACCTGTTCAGGATTTTGGTAGCTTATTCCAATAAAATCAATTCTGAGTTTATAGTGCGCGTAAGGCATTATAATTTTTTCATTCAAAGGAATTGTATCATCATCAAACTTAATAGTAGTAATATTCACTTTGGGAGGTGATAAAATTTTTCTATCCTTTTGATAGTCATAAAGAACTACACCTTTGGTTGTCCCCAGTAACAGTATATTATTTTCATCAAGGAAGACAGAATTAAAATTAGCATCACCGGAAATACCATTTTCCTCTCCACATGTTTTTATTATTTGCTCATCTGCAGACACCCTTGATAACCTGCTAAAACCTTGTTTGTGCCCAATCCAAATCCTCTCTTCCGAATCTGATATTATACTGTAACAATACTTTGACTTTAAACCAGATTCCTCGGTAATAAAATAAACTGTATCGGCAGTATAATGCAACACGCCATATCCATATGTGGCTGCCCAAATGTCACCATACTTATCAATCGTAATTGCTCTGAAATCAATTCGTAAACCATATGAAGGAAAATCAGCTTTATTGAGAATTGAATTTGATAAATAATAAGGAGCATCACTAATTGTTGATATCCATAAATTCTTTTCCCTGTCAATATAAAGATGCTTAATATTGTTATGAGGTAGCAGGCCATTTGAAGTTGTGAAATGCTCTCTTGTTCCCGATTGCAGATCAAAGAAGAATACACCGTTCTTTGTTGCTACCCATAAACTGCTTGTATCCCCTACAATATGGTTTACAGACTTTTCATTAACGTCATCCGGAATATAATATGGTTTAACACTCCCGTCATTGAGAGATAAAAAATAAAGACCACTTTTTTCAGTCCCTATCCATAATTTCCTGTAATAATCAGAATAATAAAGTGAGGTGATTTTGTCTTCCGGCAAACCATTAATGTGAGTAATTGTTTGCCTGGGTAGCCCGGTAACTTTATCCATAATCATAATTCCGTAATCCCCGGCAAAAAGATAGCATTCCTCATCTACGGCAATAGAATTTATACTTGCCCCCGTGCTTGTTTCATCGAAAGTAAGAAAAGTAAATGCCTCGTTCATTAACATCGATAAGCCGCTACCATAAGTGCCAATCCAGATATTTCCTTCAAAATCCTGATATATTGCTTTTGTATTATTACTAATTAAACCCTTTCCTTCATTGTATTCTTCATATTTTAATCCTTCAGTATCCACCGGATAAGAAATTTTTATTATACCCAACCTGAAGAAACTAACCCATAGGTTTTTATCATCATCTTCCATGAAAGCCTGAATATTTGCTTTCGAAAATTTACTCTCCTGCGTTATTGAAACAACCGAAAATGTGCTTTCTTCGGCGGAAGATTTCAAAATATAGATCCCTTTATCTTCGGTTCCAACAAATATTAAATCTGATGTTCCGCTAGTGAGTAAAGTCTGGACTTTAACAGACGGGAATTCCTCAACTTTCCGGACTAGTTGGGGAGGCTGGTTTCCTAATGGCAAGGAATAAATAAAAAGCCCGTTGTCTGATCCGATAAGTATTTTACCACTGTGTGTTTTACTAA
>JAUWMO010000057.1 GCA_030613125.1 Bacteroidota bacterium
GCTGCATTATGGTCATCGTATATGTGCCATCTTTATTAAAAGTGATGGTTCCCCCGGTCATAAGGGCCTCTGCAAGTTGTAAAAGGTCTAATACATCCTGGTTATTGGTAGAAGCCGTAATTTCACTGAACCTCCAGACATGGGAAGTTAACATCTCCTCTTTGGTAAGATTGGTATCTTTTTCACAACCAAAAGTGGCAAACAGAAACAATAATATAAACACCGGACTTGTGCATTTAAATAGTTTTTTCATAATAAATGAATTAAGATTAATAAATTAGAAATATTTATAGTTAATACGATATTCTGATTGAAAAGTTTATTTTTCCACTGTATTTGAACAAAAATTAATATATTGGAGGAGTAGTTTTAATAATTAGTTTTTAAATTTACTGGTAAATTCCCGGGTTAATTGGTAATCAAGCCAGGAGGTGAATGTTAGAATCCTTACAATCTTTAATTCATTAGAAATGAATAAATTCTTCAAGATAATATCTCTCCTGAAATCAGGCTTTTCTACTGATCAGTATTATAAATCTATGAATCAGGCATTGAAACGCCTGAATGAAGAATATACTATGTTGCATTATCCATTTTACCGTAAGGATAATGATAGTTTCCATGACGCTCAAAAGAACCTCACCGATTTTTGCATGTCCCGTCTTACATCAATAAAAGGGAAACAAGTTCTGGAAATAGGCTGTGGGAACGGTGTACAGGCAAAGTATATTTTGGATAAATTTTCTCCGGCGAGCATGACCTGTATTGATCTGAATCCGGCAAATATTAAAATT
The DNA here is from genome assembly GCA_030613125.1 of Bacteroidota bacterium. GTDB lineage: Bacteria > Bacteroidota > Bacteroidia > Bacteroidales > VadinHA17 > JAUWMO01. Next base: position 795 of record JAUWMO010000057.1, read on the forward strand.
GCCAATACAGAAGCTGAAAGACGGGGTATAAAAAATATTATATTCCACATTGATGATGCACAAAAACTTTCCACCATTGAAAACAAATCAATGGATTATATTATTAGTATAGAAAGTGCTTTTCATTACCCCGACAAAGTTTCATTTCTCACGGAGATATTCAGAGTATTAAAACCTGGGGGGTCTTTTCTCATCGCAGATATCCTGACCGTTCCTCGCAAAAACACAGCCCTTAGAAAATTCTGGAAAAAGAAAATGCACCTTCACCACTGGTCAAGACACACCTATGAAAATGAACTGTTAAAGGCCAGGCTACATGTCAAAAGTCTTTCTGATATTACGAATAAGGTGACCCAGGGGTTTAAAAATTACAGGTACTGGCTGAATACCATGAAAAAGAAAAATTTCTTTGAAGACCTTTCCTTTAAAATATTCTACTCAATCAATATTGAATTAAATATGTATCTCCTTCGTTCACGCCGTCAGTACTGCGTGATTGTTGGAGAAAAACCTTTTAAAACCTAATTCTATGAAGATCCCTATTCGGGCTATAAAAAAGGCAGTTGTTTTATTTTTTATTCTGGGGCTGGTAGGGCAATCCCTGACTGCCCAAAAAAAATCTCCGGTAACCGATGGGGAAACAAGACTGGAATTATTCAGTACGCATCTGGACATGATAGAAAAGTCAAGTTTTAAAAATCTGAAATGGCAGTTTCTTGGTCCCATAAATATCAGTGGAAGGTGTACTGATCTTGCAGTTGTAGCACCAAAAGGCAAGAACTATACTGTATATGTTGCATCAGCTTCAGGTGGGGTCTGGAAATCTGAAAATGAGGGTACTTCCTGGATGCCGGTATTTGAACAACAAGCTTCCACATCTATTGGGGACATTGCACTTGATCCGTCAAATCAGAATACACTATGGGTTGGGACGGGGGAAGCAAATATATTCCGAAGCTCAATGGCCGGATCAGGTATATATAAAACAACAGATGGGGGTAAAACATGGAACCATATGGGTCTGGCAGGAACTCATACAATTGCCAGGATAGTGATAGACCCTGATAATACAGACATTGTTTATGTTGCGGCATCTGGTCATGAATGGACTAAAAATAAAGAGCGGGGAATCTATAAAACCACTGATGGCGGAAAAACCTGGAATAAGGTGCTTTATGTAAATGATATGACTGGTGCTAATGACCTTGTTATGGACCCCACAAACAGTAATATACTATATGCAACCACATGGCAAAGGATCAGGAAAAAATGGAATGACCCAAGAAATGAACCTGATTACTCTAAAAGTGGTATATACAAGACCATTGATGGAGGAAAAAACTGGCAGCCCATAAATGAAGGCTTGCCATCTGCAAAATTCAGAGGCAGAATTGGGATTGATATTGCTGTTTCAAACCCAAATGTTTTATATGCCTTTGTTGACAATTATGAGATTGCTCATGAAAGCTATGAAGGTGAAACAGATTCTTACGGAAGGCCAAAAGGTGGCATAATTAAAGGGGCTACAATATTCCGTACCGATAATAAAGGAGAAAGCTGGGAACAGGTTAGCGGGAAAACAGAAGAAATGAAAACCTATATGGTAAAACATTCTGCTACGTACGGATGGGTATTTGGCCAGATGAGAATTGATCCGAATGATGAAAATACTATTTATTCCATGGGTCTGGCACTGAATGTTTCAACAGATGGAGGTAAAACTTTCAGCAGGTTGAAAGGGATGCATGTTGATCACCACGGCTTGTGGATAGATCCTGATAATTCTAATTACCTTGTGAACACTAATGATGGAGGTATTTACTTTTCTTATGACAAAGGTAAAAAATGGAGATCCTTTACTGATAGATTACCTGTGGTCCAGTTTTTTAATATTGGATACGATATGGCTGAACCATTTCATATATATGGTTCTATTCAGGATCATGGCAGCCGAAGAGGTGTTGTTAATTTAAGTAAAGGACGTGATGATATTCCTGCTGTTGAATTTGAATATGCTCCGGGAGGTGAGGGCAGTAATCATGCTATCGACCCAACCAATACTGATATAGTATACTCAGCTGGTTTTTACGGTACCATTTCAAGGACAGATCTTAGTAAACCCAGGCCTGAAGGGTATAAAAGATTATTACCAAAAGTGTATGATAATGAACCTCCTCTCAGAGGGCAGTGGATTGCCCCTTTCATTATTTCTCCACATAACTCCAGTATAATTTATCATGGGATGCAGTATGTCTTCAGGTCGCATGACCAGGGTGACACATGGGAGAAGATCAGTCCCGATCTTACATACAATGATAAAGAAAAAATGGGAGATATATCTTATCAGACCATTTCTGCTATTTCAGAATCACCCTTAAAATTTGGATTGATCTATGCAGGAACCGATGATGGGAGGGCACATGTAACTAAGAATGGAGGTAAGTTATGGGAAGAAATTACTGATGGCCTGACAGAAAACAAATGGATATCGAGAATGGTGGCCTCACAATATGATTTAAGTACTGTCTATCTGACCCAAAATGGAAAACGTGATGATGACTTTGCGGCTTATATCTGGAGATCTTCTGATTTTGGAAAAACCTGGATAGATATCTCAGGAAATATTCCTTTAGGTCCGGTAAATGTGATCAGAGAAGACCCGGTAGATAAAAAAATACTGTATGCAGGAACCGATATTGGTGTATATGTATCAAAAGATAAAGGTGAAAATTGGGAGGTCCTGGGAGATCTGCCCTCAACTTATGTTCATGATATGATTTTACACCCGCGTGATAATATCATCGTAATTGCTACACATGGACGTGGTATGTGGGGGATGGATGCGAATCATGTGAATGGCGGGAAAAAGAGTAACAGAAAATTTTGACAATATAATTTGAATTAACAAATGAACCCCTCATCCTTAAGTGGGTTAAATTTTGAGGTACAAGAACAAAAGGGCATGTATAAAGATATAATGCTTCTAAGGATGAGGGCTCACCGAACACCATTAAAAATAATTTACTTTGTGAGGTAACAGGTACCAGAGGATTTAGCTACCAGCATTCAACAATTAATTAACATTCAGAACTTTAAATAAAGCTTTAAACAAATGAAGTGAGTGTATCAAAATTCACTATTATTGCAATTTGCTAATTCTACGTATTTAGCCCATAGCATCCCTTTGGGAAAATACGTATTATATTTTTTAATAGAACATCTCTGTAATCTGTAAATTATATAATATCTGATGATAATGAAATGATACAATACCTTGATTTACTGGAACATGTAACAAAGAATGGGATTCAGAAAAAGGACCGGACCGGGACAGGTGCATTAAGTGTATTTGGATACCAGATGCGATTTGATTTACAGAAAAATTTTCCACTGCTAACAACTAAAAAGCTACACATTAAATCTATAATACATGAATTATTATGGTTTCTTAAGGGTGATACTAATATTAAATATTTAAATGATAATGGGGTAAAGATCTGGAATGAATGGGCTGATTCAAACGGGAATCTTGGTCATATTTACGGTTACCAGTGGCGTTCGTGGCCAACCCCAGACGGCAAACATATTGATCAGATTTCAGAAGTGATCGACAATATTAAAAAACAGCCTGATTCAAGAAGGCATATCGTAAGCGCATGGAATATTGGCGAACTAAATAAAATGGCGCTACCTCCCTGTCATATACTTTTCCAGTTTTATGTGGGAAATAAAAAATTATCATGTCAGCTATATCAGAGGAGTGCCGATATTTTTCTTGGGGTTCCTTTTAATATAGCATCTTATTCGCTTCTAACCATGATGATTGCCCAGGTAACCGGACTTAAACCAGGGGAATTCATTCATACACTCGGAGATGCACATATTTACATGAATCACTTAGAACAAATTCAACTTCAACTTACACGGAAACCATTGCCCTTATCTACCATGAAACTTAATCCGGAGAGGAAAAATATTTTCGATTTTGTCTATGAAGATTTCTTTCTTGAAAACTATCAATCACATCCTCATATTAAAGGTAAGATTTCGGTTTAAACATCTTCTTCAGTTAAATAAAAATTTTATATAGATGAAAACTATTTCAATTATAGTGGCTATTGCCGAGAATTATGCAATTGGGAAAAATAATGAGCTTTTATGGCATATCCCCGATGATTTGAAACGGTTTAAGAGGCTGACAACAGGCCATCCTGTGATTATGGGGAAAAAAACATATGAATCTCTTCCATTCAAACCGTTGCCAAATCGTATGAATATTGTACTTACAGATATTCCAGGAGAAAAAATCAGCGGTTGTACTATGGCTTATTCTATTGATGATGCCATTTCAAAATGCCCTGATAACGAGGAATGTTTTGTGATGGGAGGAGGAATGGTATACAAACAATTCCTTGAAATTGCTGATAAACTGTATATAACTTATGTTCATAAATATTTTGACGCCGACACTTTTTTCCCAAAGTTCAATCTTAATGAATGGACACTATTAGATGAGGAATATCACCCTGCTAAAGGTAACCTGGATTTTTCTTTTGCGTATACCGTTTACAAAAGGAAGATCTAGTTTAACTAAAAATCAGCTAAAATGAAAAAAAATGTAATTTTTATTAATTTAATATTATTTGTACTTTTTACTTTTTCGCATATTTCATGTCAGAAAGCTAAGGAAGAAGCAAATGGTATTTTAACAGCCGAAGAAAGTGCAACAGCATCAACTCTTTTTGATGATATATTCAGGCAGGTGGACAATGCAGCAAAAATGGTTAGTGAACCAGCCTCGCTGAAAAGTAATGTTTTCGGGATCGGTGATGGAGGATGTGGTACGATAACCATTGAACCTCTGGGTTTAACTTTTCCAAAAACAATTACTATTGATTTTGGGGATACAAATTGTAAAGGCATTGACCAAAGAGACAGAAGGGGAATAATTACTGCTGTAATCACTGACTGGTACAGAAGTGAGGGCTGTACTCTTACCATTACCCTCGAAAATTACTATGTGAATGATTTTCAAGTTGAAGGTACCAAGGTCATAACAAATATGGGAAGAAATGACTCTCAGAATATGTATTTTACTGTTGAAGTTAGTAACGGTGTAATTACATATCCTGAAGGTGAAACTTTTACCTGTGCTTCAACTCGTACCCGCGAATGGATAGAAGGAGAAGAAACATATCTGAATTTGTTGGATGATGTATATGAAATCACCGGATCAGGTAGTGGAACAACCTCTGATAATAAAGAATATAGTATCAGTATTACAAAAGCACTAAATATAGCAGTTAATTGTTTATGGATAAGAAGTGGTACTATAGATATACAGGTAAACAACACCACTCTTACTGTTGATTACGGTGACGGTACTTGCGATCCGAATGCTACAGCTACAATTTTCGGACAAACATTTCCTTTTATTATGAGGTAAAATACGGATATTCATATAAAATATTTTTCGAAAATATCCGTTAGCAAAGTATACTGTTACTATACTGTAAAACAGGTATTTAAGTTAATTATTGATTTACCTGATAATATTTTTCCGTTTTCTATTTAAACCTTTTGGTGATAACATGGTCTAAAGATTAGATTCTGAAAATCAGAATATAAATAGAAAAGGAATTATTATTTAATTTAAAAATAAGATCATGAAAACAAAAAATCTATTTTATTTAATTATTATGTTATTCGCAGGAACAATGCTGATTAGTTCCTGTGAGAAAGAAAAATCCGGATTCATTAATGAGCAGGACCTTGCAGTTATAGAAGATGAAGTAATGACTGCTAATCTTTATGAAGATATTATGTCTTCTATTGATAATGCAGTGAAAGCAGTTGATGAAATGATCTATGGTGGTGGGTTAAAATCGGCCGTTGTTTCAGATGAATGTCCTCTGATTACTGTTGATCATCCTGATGAGATATATTGGCCAAAAGTTATCACAATAGACTATGGGACCGGTTGTGAAGGATTCTACGGGCAAACCCGAAGTGGTAAAATAGTTATTACTATCACTGAAAGATATCGTGCTCCCGGATCAGTAAAAACAGTTGAACTTGTTAATTATGTAATTAATGGAATTGCTGTTGAAGGCACAAAAACTATTGAAAACCTTGGCAGGAATGAAAATAGTAATTTGGAATTCTCCATCAGTCTGGTTGACGGTAAAGTGACCACACCAAATGGCATTGTTATAAATCGTGAATTTAATCGTTTACGTGAATGGGTTTCAGGCGAAGATACATTCAATCGCTGGGATGATGTGTATTTTATTACTGGTGAGGCCAGTGGAACAAACTGGAAAGGCGATGCTTACACAAGGACAATTACTAACCCTCTTGAAGTAGCTGCCAGTTGCCGTTTTATCAAGAGTGGTACAGTTGTAATAACTGTTGAGGGCAGATCTCAGATCACCCTGGACTATGGTAATGGTAATTGCGACAATGAGGCAACTGTTACAAAAGACGGAGAAACAAGAACAATACTTCTTAAATATCGACACAGGATTATTAAACCTTAAAGTTGATGTTTGATAATAAAAAAAGGCGGTTTTTTACCGCCTTTTTTTGTCCAATACATTTTAAGCTCATGAAGCTTTTAACATCTTCAGGTCTGCTTTTTCTAATTTCCGTCTGGCAAAATTTTTAGTGATCTGTAGACTCTTCGTATTCTTTGATGGTAACTCAAACATTGGGTCCATCATAATGGTTTCACAAATTGATCTCAAGCCACGGGCCCCTAATTTAAATTCAATAGATTTATCCACAACATATTGTAAAGAATCCTCATCATAGCTTAATTCTATCCCATCCATCTTAAACAATTTAATATACTGTTTGATAATGGAATTTCTGGGCTCTGTCAGGATCCTCCTGAGTGTTTTTTTATCAAGTGGATTTAAAAATGTTAATATAGGCAATCTTCCCACTATTTCAGGGATCAGGCCATAAGCCCTGAGGTCCTGTGGTGCAATATATTGAAGCATACTACTGTTCTCAACCAATTCGCGTTCACGTGAGGCCGTATAACCAACTACTTTTGTATTTAATCTCTGTGCAATCTTTTTTTCAATACCATCAAAAGCTCCACCGCAGATAAAAAGAATATTTTTGGTATCTACCGGTATCATCTTCTGTTCAGGATGTTTCCGGCCTCCCTGTGGAGGAACATTTACAACTGATCCTTCAAGTAATTTAAGGAGTCCCTGCTGGACACCCTCTCCGGAAACATCACGTGTAATGGAAGGATTATCACCCTTCCTTGCAATTTTGTCAATTTCATCAATAAAAACAATTCCCTTTTCAGCAGCCTTTACGTCATAATCAGCAGACTGAAGTAGTCTTGTTAACAAACTTTCGATATCTTCTCCAACGTACCCTGCTTCTGTAAGAACTGTAGCATCGACAATTGTAAAAGGTACATGAAGCATTTTAGCAATTGTACGGGCAAGAAGGGTTTTGCCTGTACCTGTTTCACCTACTAAAATAATGTTAGATTTTTCAATTTCAACATCTTCCTCACTCCTAACATCTTGCATTAATCTTTTATAGTGGTTATAAACAGCCACTGAAAGATATTTCTTGGCTACTTCTTGTCCGATCACAAATTGATCCATAAAATTCTTAATTTCCAAAGGCTTCAGAAGCTTTATCTGATTAACGTCAAAGTCGCTTTGATCACGGGTTTCTTCCTGAACAATTGTATGTGCTTGTTCAATACAATGGTCACAAATATGCCCAGAAATTCCTGCTATAAGCAGATTAGTATCTTTTTTCTCTCTGCCACAAAATGAACATCTGTCCATATGAAATTATAATTAAATAAACCAATATTTCGCCAACTCAATACAAATATAATTAAACTCTGAGAATTAAGCTAACCGGGCAGCTCAAAAAACAAGACTAAATAGTGTTTGTCCATAAAGTCCGCTATCTGCGTTATGCTTGCCCTCAAAATGGTCATTTACAGTAGTAAACTCACATTTTTCGGGCTGCGCATCCCGATAGCTATCGGGATTGACAACGAACTTTCTGAACTAAACACTGACTTTATAGACAGGCACTAAATAGTCAATATTGCCATATCATTATTTCTTTATTTTCTCCAGAATTTCATCAATCATTCCATAATCCTTTGCTTCCAGAGAAGTCATCCAGAAATCCCTGTCAGCGTCCTTTTCTATCTTTTTAAACGTATTGCCTGAATGTTCTGCAATGATAGTATAGAGTTCACTTCTCAACTTCAGGATTTCACGTGTTGTTATTTCCAGATCGGAAGCAGGGCCTTGAACTCCTCCCATTGGTTGGTGAATCATAATTCTTGAATGCTTCAAGGCTGACCTTTTTCCTTTAGTACCAGCAATAAGCAAAACAGCTCCCATTGAGGCAGCCATACCAGTACAAATTGTTGCCACATCACATGAAATATATTGCATTGTATCATAAATCCCCAAACCGGCATGAACTGAACCTCCCGGGGTGTTAAAATAGATCTGGATATCTTTTCCGGGTTCAGTAGAATCAAGATACAGCAGTTGTGCCTGAATGATATTAGCAGCATAATCATCAATAGGCAGGCCTAAAAAAATAATCCTGTCCATCATAAGACGGGAAAAAACGTCCATTGAAGCAACATTTAATTGCCGTTCTTCAATAATTGTCGGAGAAATATAATTACTATATACAGAAGTATATCTTTCCAGAGTCAAACTTGGAATTCCAAGATGCTTTGTGGTATATTTCCTGAAATCTTCATGTTTATTCATAATTAAAGTCTTTCTTGTTAATAAAAACCAAATTTAGAAAATAATCATCAGTTCAAACCAAACCCGGTTTATTTTTTCTCATACAGTTTATTAAACTCATCAGCTGATATCTTTTTTTCCTCAATCTTCACGGTATTCTTTACATAATTGACAATTTTATCTTCAAAAAGTTTGTCGGTTAGTTTCTTTCGCTCATCGTCCTTTCCGAGCAGCTCTTTTGCATAATGCTCCAATTGATCATCAGGCACATTTGCAAGTCCGTACTGCATAAACTGCTTTAGTGTCACTTCTTTAGCATAGGACAAAATCTCTTCTTCATTAATTTCCAGCTTCTGCTCTTTAACAACCTCTTCTTTAATCAGTTGCCACATCAAATCCTCTTTAAAATGGTCAAAATCTTTTTCAATTTCTTCTTTAGTAAATTTTCCTTCATTTGTTTTTATTAACCATCTATTCATGAATTCATCGGGTAGTTTTAAGTCCAATTTGCGAACTAGCTTCTCTTTAGTATCGAGAGTGAAACGCATGTCACTTTCCTTGTCCAGATTTGTTTGAATCTCTTTTTCTATCTCAGTAAAAAATTCTTCTTCAGATTTAATTTTATCTTTTCCGAATATTTTGTCATAGAGTTCCTGATTTAACTTAGCATTGACAAAAACCGAAATCTCATTGACTGTGAATTCAAAATCACCCATTACCTCAGGAATTTTCTCTTTATCAATTTTTAATATTCCTGCAATTTCCGAATCATTCGGAAATGCTTTTTTTAAATCAAAAAAGATACTGTCACCTTTCTTAGCACCCATAAATTTGTTTTTGATCTTCTCCTCTTTCATAACGCCCAAAGAAAAATTTGCTTTTTCAGTATGAATACCTTGTTTATCAGAGGTATTGTCAACTACCTGTTTTATGTCACCAGTTAGAACTTCTTCTCCTGTTTCTATCTGATCGGTCTCTAAATAAGAACCAAATCTTTTTGTATAACCCTCAACATAAGATTCAGTCATTTTTTTATCTGTTTTTATCGAATAATATGGGATTTTATCTCTTTTAGAAAGATTCACTTCAAATTCGGGTGCTAAGCCGATATCAAAAGAAAACTCAAAATCAGTTTGTGTATCCCAATCAATCGGATCACTCTTTTTCTCAGAGGGCAAAGGATCACCCAAGATTCTGAGCTTCTCATCAGATATGTACTTTAACAGCGATTCTGATATGATTTTGTTCACTTCTTCAACAAGAACCGGTTTATAATATAATTTTTTCACAAGGCCGAAAGGAACCTTTCCAGGACGAAAACCATCCATTTTTAACTTTTTCTTATAATCCCTCAATATATCTTCTACTTTAGTGTAATAATCATTCTTCTGGATTTTAATTTTCAGAACGGTATTTAATTCATTAATATTCTCTCTGGTTATGTCCATTTTTTTGTTATTTAAATCGGTGCGAAACAAGACAGAACTGCTAAATAATGCAATTTAAATGCAGAGTTAAGCAGTTCTGCTAAGCTTTGTGCGGATGAAGGGACTCGAACCCCCACGCCTGAAGGCACTAGATCCTAAGTCTAGCGCGTCTACCAATTCCGCCACATCCGCAAAATTCGTGGCAAAGATATTCAATTTTTTTGTAACTGTTTTTTAAGGCATATATTTTTAAATACCAACAATGACTGACTATGTATCGTTTGAAAAGATTTACACAATTTATTATATTTAAAAGTAAATATCTATAATAAAAATACAGAAATCTACCTTGAAGACACCGGAGGTATTGATGGGCTTGAGGCCGTAAGTGATGGCAGGTATATCTTCAGTGACTGGACCGGCCATATTTATATTGCAGAGCCTGGTGCAGAAAAAACATTACTTCTTGATACAACCGCGGAGAAAATCCAGGCTGCAGATATATTTTTCGTGAAGGAAACAAAAGTTGTGCTCGTACCCACTTTTTCGGATAACAGGGTAATGGCATATAAATTAAACTTTTAAAACAAGCAGGTTTACCGTCTTAATTCAAATTTCTTTCCAAGGTACACCCTTCTGACTTCTTCATCTTCAGCAAGTTCTTCACTCGTGCCTGATTTCATAATGCTTCCCTCGTAAAGAAGATAAGCTCTGTCAGTGATGGATAAGGTTTCATGAACATTGTGATCGGTAATCAGGATTCCAATATTCTTATCCTTAAGCTTTGATACAATTTCCTGTATATCCTCAACAGCAATTGGGTCAACTCCGGCAAAGGGTTCGTCGAGAAGGATAAATTTAGGATTCAATGACAGGGCCCTTGCTATTTCGGTCCTTCTTCGCTCTCCTCCAGAAAGCTGAATCCCCAGATTTTTCCTGACTTTCAAAAGACCGAACTCCCTTAAAAGCAACTCTGTTCTTTCCATTTGTTCTTCCTTTGAAAACTGAGACATTTCCAACACAGCCTTTATGTTATCTTCCACACTTAACTTTCTGAAGACAGAAGCTTCCTGAGCCAAATAACCAATCCCTTTTCTGGCCCTCTTGTAAACCGGTAATTCAGTAATATCTTCTTCTTCCAGAAATATTTTACCACGGTTTGGAGAGATCAAACCAACGATCATGTAAAAAGAAGTTGTTTTTCCAGCTCCATTAGGACCTAATAAACCAACAATCTCCCCTTGTACGACATTTATTGAAACCTCATTAACAACTACGCGTTGTTTGTATCTCTTTACAATATTTTCTGTTCTGAGTTTCATATTTTTTCAGGAGATACTAAAATTTTATTACAACAATCCTGGAAAGTAATCTTCTTTAACATTTTAATATCTGTAAAAATATAAATTCTCCCTCGTTAACTTCAATATTATTTGAAATATATGAGCCTGTCCATATAAAAATGATACCAGGTATTTCAACATAATCAATCTTCTGTTACCGATTCTTCAGATAATCGGGCCTCATCCTTTTTAATAATTCCCTTCGAAATCCTGATGCCAATCTCATATAAAACCAATAAAGGCAAACAAACCAATACCTGGCTGAAAATATCGGGAGGAGTAATAATGGCTGAAAGGAGGAGGATCACAACAATAGAATGCCTTCTGTACTTCCTTAAGAATTCTGGTGTCACCAGGCCCACTTTTGTCAGAAAATATACTATTATTGGCAATTCAAAAATGATCCCGCTGGCAAAAGTTACCGAAGCAACAGTTGAAATATAGGATCTTAGGTTAATCTGGTTTAAAACCTGTTCACTGACTGTATAAGAACCAAGAAAATGAACCGAAAGGGGACAGATGAGGTAAAACCCAAATAAAACACCAAGCATAAAAAGGACAGAACTATAAAAAACAGCCCCCTGGGCATGGCTTTTTTCTTTGCGATATAATGCCGGTTTTAAAAAACACCAGAACTCCCAAAAAATGTATGGAAAGGCAACAATTATCCCAGATAAAATAGATATCATAATATGTGTCATAAACTGACCTGCCATCTGGATATTTATGACCTGAAAAGGTTTGGAATTTATACATAACTTTTCAACATAGATTAAATTTCCAAGCAAACAGAACATTCTGTTTGTAAAAAACCCTGGTGACTTGGGAGCAAGTATGATTTTATCGAAAAGAATATCTTTAAAGATAAAAGCCAGAACAGCAAATAAGACTATAGCCAGAATAGAGCGAACTAAATGCCACCTGAATTCTTCCAGATGCTGCAGAAATGACATTTCGCTTGCATTTTTTTTTACCATTTCTAAATAAAATTTGTTTTGAAAGAATCCATAATTGTATTTTACCATGCAAAGAAAATAAACT
>JAUWMO010000086.1 GCA_030613125.1 Bacteroidota bacterium
GGAAAACATCCTCATTGAATGGGTCGGTAGGAACAATATCTTCAAAAAAAAATATTATCCGGACTTTTAATTAAGCCATGAGAATGATCTGCAATCCAGAGCGTGCCATCCATGTCAATTATTGCATGCCTGGGATCAATAGGGCCCCAACCATACGTGTCAATCATTGTTTCAAGATTTTCAGCTTGATCATACACTTTAACTATATTATTTCCTGTTAAAATGAGTTTGCCATTCCTTGCTGAAAGGGAGCTGTTGATCCCATTTGTGTGAGTAAAAAATGCCCATGAAACACCATCATAACGGAAAACCGAATCAATAGAGTTTAAAGTATTGGTCTGATTAGTGAAAATATCATTCCCAAATGTTGTAATAGCAGTGAATTTATTATCCATCCCGGGAATGGTGGTTATTTTAGTCCAATGTGTATAATCTACTAACAACGGATCATTAATATCTGCAGTCAATATACCAAATTCAGTTGCAGCAAAAAGTTTTGTCCCCGAAAGGGTCAGATCATATACAGGTAAGCGGTCTCCATTTTCTCCAATGAAATAAGTGTCTTTGAACTCCTTTTTCTTAAGGTTAAGTACCACTATTCCAAAATCACATGACAGATAGGCTAACTCACCAACAAATAAAACATTATTAATGGTTTTTCCCCCGGCAATTGGAGCCCTGAAAATATCAGAAAGGTTAAATATACCTTCATTTTGAACAAGATCAAGTTTCCCATTCTTAAATGCTACCAGAAGAATGTGATTAGCAGCAGAATATTCTGCAAAAGACAATTTAGTGTCAGAGAGTCCTTGTACTTTTGAGAATTTTTCTTCTAAATAATCTGATTTATGAAAAGAAAAGAGAGAAAAATCAGTAGTACAGTAAACCTTATTGCCAAGATCTGTAACCCTGGTTGTATGCAAATAAGGAAGATGGTCCCGCCATTGTCCTATACCAATCTGACTAAATAATGACATGGTTATCATTACTTGAAATATTGATATACTTATAAATATTCGGGTCATATTATTTTGGAAAGATCTCTTCTTTTGATTCTGCTTTTCATTTTTTAACAGTATTAAGGGAAAGTTGATTAAGGAATTCAATAAGTTTTTTAATTGCCCGGGCCCTATGGCTGATTTTATTTTTTTCTTTAAGATCCATTTCAGCAAAGGTTTTTTCAAATCCAAAAGGCCTGAAAACAGGATCATATCCAAATCCTTTATCACCTTTTTTTCCCTCAACGATTTCACCTTCAACTAATCCCTCAAATAACCTCTCTTCTCCATTAATAATAAGTGCTATTATGGTCCGAAATTGGGCCTTCCTGTTTGATTTTCCATGAAGTTCATACAATAATTTTCGAATATTTTCCTCAGAACTTTTTAAATCGCCCGCATAACGTGCCGAAAAAATCCCTGGTCTTCCATGTAAAGCTTCAACTTCCAGCCCCGTATCATCTGCTATGGTATTTACTTTGAATTGGTTATAAATAAACCTTGCTTTTCCGATAGCATTTCCCTCCAGAGTTTGTGAAATTTCAGGAATATCACTTAAAAAATTTAAATCTTTCAGGGTAATCAGTTTAATTCCTGGATTTAACTCTGGTCTGATTTCATCAAATTTATGAACATTATGTGTTGCAAATATCAATTCCATTATTTTATATTACAAAAAAACAAGGATACAAAAATCCTTGTTTTAATAAAATATTGCTATAAATTAAAAATCTTATCCACCCATAGCTGAAAATCCGCCCCGGCTTCGTAATTCAGGATTCGGGTTCACGCACATTATTGGAATTTTTTCCTTATTTGCAATTATTTGTTGTTCCTCAGCACCAAGAGCATAGTCGGCAAGGCTGATATCTCTGGTGGTCATTATAAGAATTAGATCAGCTTTAATCTGAGTGGCAAAATCAATTGTTTCCTTTGCAAACTTTTTTTTCCCTGGAGCTGTATGTATCTCATATTCAATGTTCTTTGAAGCAAAATATTTTCTTGCAAAAAGAGTATTGGCTCGTATTTTGGCTCTAAAAGTTTTATCTTTTACATCTTGCTTAAGAAAATAAAACTTTGTGTGATAGTAGCTTGCCAGATAGCTTACCCATGTATTTTTTTCCTTGTTTTCTAATCTGAAATCAATTGGGAAAACAATCTTTTCAAATTTCTTTGATCTCGGAGGTCCCTGGACAATAATAAAAGGCACTTCAGTATTTACAATAACCTTTAAAGCCCAGCTCCCGGTAAGTTTTTGCACTCCTTTAACACCATGGGTTCCCATGACGATAAGATTTGCTTTTACTTCAGCAGCAAATTTCCCAATGTCTTGAAAAATACTACCCTCTCTAACAATATAACTGGGAGTTATAAAATGTTCCTTAAAAAATTTATCGCAAATTTCTTTACATCTTTTCTCAGCTTCCTTTATTTCAGATCGTTTTTTAACAATATGAAGTAAAACAATTTCATTTTCCATTGCCTTGGATATGACTAACGCATTTTCCAAAGCATAATCACCTATAACTGTAAAATCATGTGGAACTACAATGGTTTCTTTCCTTTTTTCCATAACGTTTTTGTTACTCAGAGTTAAACAACTATTAAATAAATATTATACTTTTGAATAACGAATAAACCAAGAATTTGGTTTTACAAGTTATGAATTTTCCTTATAAAACAAATTATTATCCTTTATTTTTTTTATTTCTGGTTGTTTTCAGTATAACAATTGAAACAATTTCCTATTCACAGATTTCCATTACGAAACAACCGAAAATACTAAATATTACATTGAAAGGAGATTCTTTAATCTATAAATTAGATGATTCTTCAACAATGCGTGATAAGGAAGATATTTTTTTTTCAAAAAGTATTACAATTCCATATAAATATAATTCTGTCTATTTCGGAATTGACACTTGTAATATTCCTGATGGTACCTGTTTTCAATTTTATCTTGCAGGACATGACAAAAATTGGGGGAAACTTTATAAATACCCCCTGAAGGAATACTCAAATTTATCTCCCGGAAGTTATATATTCAATGTACGCTTTAATAGCAAAGACAGAATACCTTCTGCCTCAACCAGTTTTCAATTTAAAATTTTAACACCATTTTACATGACCAGGATAGCAATTTTTATTTATATGGTTACAGGTTTATTATTTTTTCTGGTTGTTGCAAAAGTATTTAGTTACAAATTTGCCAGAGAACGATTTCGTTTAGAGAGAATAATTAATAAGAGGACAGATGAGCTAATAAAAGAAAAGGATAAATCGGAAAATCTTATTGCAAACTTACTTCCCAAAGACACAGCTTATGAATTAAAAACCAAGGGAAAAGCAACAAAAAGAAAATACCAGATGGCAACGGTTTTGTTTTCTGATATTCAAGGATTTACAAGACTGGCTGAGCAAATAAATCCGGAAATTTTGATTGACATACTTGATAGCTTTTACTTACATTTTGATTCTGTTGTTGAAAAATACAATATTGAAAAAATCAAAACAATTGGAGATGCTTATATGTGTGCAGGCGGAATCCCGGAAAAAAACAGAACAAATCCCGTTGAAGTAATAATGGCTGCTTTGGAAATGCAGCAATATATGAAAGAGTTGCATAAAAAATCAAGTAAAAAAAATACAAGGATATGGGATATCAGGATTGGTATACACACAGGTTCTATAATTGCCGGAGTAGTAGGTCATAAAAAGTTATCCTATGATATCTGGGGGGATACAGTTAATATTGCAAGCAGAATGGAATCTTCAGGGGAAGCTGGCAAAATCAATATTTCAGGCTCAACCTATGAGTTGGTTAAAAATTTTTTTAATTGTGAATATCGTGGGAAGATGCCCGTAAAATACAAAGGCGAGATCGATATGTATTTCGTTAAAGGAATTCGCCCTGACTTACAGACAATCCCATTAGGATTACCGAATAAAAAATTCTTTATTCATTTACAATTGTTGAGGTTAAACGACCTGGAGGAAGCAATTCTAAAAATATTGAAAGAGAAATTGCCTCAAAATCTTTACTATCATAACTACAGGCATACCATGCATGTTTATACTCAAGTTGAATTACTCGGAAGAGCAGAAAAAATATCCGATGATGAAATGCTGTTTGTCAGGACTGCCGCACTTCTACATGATTCAGGATTTATGAATAGTTATGAAAATCATGAAAAATTGGGATGTGATTATGCTAAGGAGATACTTCCAGGTTATAAATATTCTGAGGAACAAATTAGTAGAATTTGTGAACTGATAATGATTACTTCCCGCGGCTTCAAACCTAAGACCCTCATTGAAAAAATTATTTGCGATGCTGATTCTGATTATCTTGGCAGGGTTGATTATAAACAGGCTTCTATGGATCTTTGTAATGAACTTAAAGAACAAAAAAAAGTAAATTCACTGAATGAATGGAAAGAGTCACAAGCAAAACTTATTAAAGAGCATGAATTTTATACAAAAACAGCAATAATTCTTAGGGACATTAATAAAAAAGAACAACTGAAAAATGTTCATCAATTAACAGATAAAAGTTAAGGAAAACACCCAATTCTCTTGTGATCAAGAGCTAATTAACGTATTTTTGGATTTTAGGATTCTTAAAATAAACTAATATATAAAAATGAAAAATCTAGATTGGAATAATTTGCCTTTTGGATATACCAAAACCAATTATAATGTTCGGTGCTATTACAGAAACAATAAATGGGGAGAATTAGAAGTATCAAGTTCGGAAGTTATAAATATCCATATGGCAGCAACATGTTTGCATTATGGTCAGGAGGCTTTTGAAGGGATGAAGGCTTTTAGGGGTAAAGATGGCAGGATCAGAATTTTTCGTTGGAGGGATAATGCTAAAAGGATGGCTGCATCAGCAAGGGGAATTTTGCTGGCTGAAGTTCCTGAGGAATTATTTAAGGCTGCTGTTTGGAAGGCAATAAAAATGAATGAGGAGTTTGTGCCTCCTCATGATTCTGGTGCTGCTTTGTATATCAGGCCTCTCCTCCTTGGGACAGGTGCTGAGGTTGGAGTAAAAGCCTCTTCGGAATATTTATTCATGGTTTTTGTTACTCCGGTTGGCCCTTACTTTAAGGAAGGATTTAAGCCTGTAAAAATGATGATTTGCAGAAAATTTGACAGAGCAGCTCCTCTTGGTACCGGGAATATTAAAGTGGGAGGAAATTATGCAGGCAGTTTAAACCCTATAAAAAATGCTCATGATAAAAAATTTGCAAATATTGTTTTTCTCGATGCAAAAGAGAAAAATTATATTGATGAATGTGGACCGGCCAATTTCTTTGGAATTAAAAACAATACCTATGTGACCCCTGATTCACCTTCCATTTTACCTTCAATTACAAATAAAAGTCTAATTCAACTTGCTCAGGACCTGGGGATGAAGGTAGAAAAAAGAAAAGTCCCGGTTGATGAATTAGAGACTTTTGAAGAGGTTGGAGCATGCGGAACAGCTGCAGTTATCAGCCCTATTAAAGAGATTTTTGATCCTGAAACAAATAAAACCTATGTATTTGGAGGTGAAAATCCCGGGCCTGTATCATTAAAATTATATAACCAACTAAGAGCAATTCAACTTGGTGATGCTCCGGACAAATACGGTTGGGTTGAATTTGTTGATTAAGATTAATTTACACTCCTGATACTTGAATTATTGATGAACTCTTTAATTCAGGTATAATTGTTTATATTTGCCAAATTATTTAGTTTCCAGATGAAAGGAAAAGGTCCTGCTTTTACTAAAAGAAGACTTCGAAGTTCATATTTCACTTCCATTATTAGTATTTCCCTCGTATTATTTCTAATCGGGTTAATGGGTTTACTGGTATTAAATGCAAAAAGCTTGTCAGATTATGTTAAAGAAAGCCTGAATCTTTCAATCATACTTGAAGATAATGCAAAAGAGGTAGAAATAAGAAGATTGCAAAAAAATCTGGATGCTTCGAATTTTGTAAAATCAACAGAATATATTTCGAAAGAAGAAGCAGCAAATGAATTAAAAAATGAACTTGGTGAAGATTTTATTAACTTCCTGGGTTATAATCCCTTGCTGGCAGCAATAGATGTTTATCTTTATGCACCTTATGCCAATACTGACAGCATTGCTGCTATTGAGAGCACATTACGTGAATATTCACTTATCAAGGAAATTTATTATCATGAATCCTTAATACACCTTATAAATGAAAATATCAGGAAAATAAATTTTGTAATACTGATATTTTCAGGCCTCCTGTTCTTAATTGCACTTACTCTTATTAATAATACTATCAGGATTTCAGTCTATGCTAAACGATTTCTTATTAATACAATGCAGCTTGTTGGAGCAACCAGATCATTTATAAGAAAACCCTTTTTAAAAAGAAGTACAATGCATGGTATAATTGCTGGTCTGGTGGCAATACTTTTAATATTGGGAGTATTATATTTTGCACAGAAAGAGTTTCAGGAAATTATGAAATTACAAAACCTGGAGACTCTTGTATTTTTATTCTCTTCAGTTATTTTATTGGGTATTTTGTTTAATTATATTTCAACTTTTTTTGCTGTAAATAAATACCTGAGAATGGAAGAAGACGATCTGTATTACTAGAATTAAAATTAATTTAAATGTCTAAAAAAGATAAAATTAGAGGACAAACAGAAAATTTTGCGTTGGATAAAAACAACTATTTGTTCCTTGCCATTGGTTTTGTTATCATTATTATTGGTTTCCTTCTAATGATTGGAGGGAAATCTGATGATCCAAACCACTTTAGTGAAGCGATCTTTAGCTTTCGTCGTATTACTCTTGCTCCCATCATAGTTTTATTTGGATTTGCTTTTGAGATATGGGCAATCATGAAAAAACCGAAAAAAATGAACATGAATCCTGAATAGCAGTTTTATGTTCTTTAATTAACTATTATCTGGAGTATTATCTGAAATAAAATTACATGACCTGGATAGAAGCTTTAATCCTTGGTTTCGTACAAGGATTTACCGAATTCTTACCTGTTAGTAGTAGCGGACATCTTGAATTGGGACAATCAATATTAAATACAGGGATCCACAAAAGCCTGGAATTCACTATTGCAGTACATGGAGCAACAGTACTTAGTACTATCATAATATTCCGGAAAGAAATTGGACCGATGATTAAAAACTTTTTCACATTTCAAAAGACCGAAGATACTGCCTTCGTTTGGAAATTATTAATATCTATGATTCCAATTGGTATCATTGGGTATTTTTTTCATGAACAGATTAAATCTTTCTTTACGGGAAATGTGAAGTTGGTTGGTGGAATGCTAATTATTACCTCTTTGTTATTAGCTTTAACAAAGATAGCCACGGTCAGTGGAAAACCTATTTCATACCTGAGTGCCTTGATCATGGGTGTTGCTCAGGTTTTTGCTGTATTTCCCGGAATTTCAAGATCAGGTGCCACAATTGCAACCGGTCTGTTTTTTGGAAACAGAAGAGATGAAGTTACCCGTTTCTCATTTTTAATGGTAATCATCCCCATATTAGGTGCAAATTTTATTGGGCTTTTTAATACCGATTTTTCACAAAGCACTCAAATAAGTGGATTTTCTTTAACTATTGGATTCTTAGCAGCTTTTGTTTCAGGATTGATTGCATGCAAATGGATGATTCAAATTGTAAAGCGTGGTAACTTATATTATTTTGCATTATATTGTTTTTTGATTGGTAGTCTGGCTATTATTTTTGGGTAGAATATGGGAATAAAATTTCTTCAGGAACAGGAAAAATTTGTGAGTGGGAAAGTTATGCTGTTTGATAAACCTCTTAACTGGACTTCTTTCGATCTGGTAAAAAAAGTGAAAAATATGTTGCTGAAACATCTTGAATTAAAAAAAATAAAAGTGGGGCATGCGGGAACTCTGGACCCTTTGGCAACAGGTTTACTGATTATTTGTGCCGGCAAAGCAACAAAACACATTCAACGGTTTCAAAATATGGACAAAGAATATGTTGCAAATATAATATTAGGAAAAACCACTCCATCTTTTGATCTTGAGACCGATTTTGATAATGTGTTTGAGACTTCTCATATTACACCCGAACTTGTTCATGAAACTATTCAACAGTTTATTGGGGAGCAGGATCAGATTCCACCAATTTTTTCAGCAAAAAATATTAAGGGAAACAGGGCTTATCATCTTGCCAGGAAAGGGCATAATATACAAATGAAACCCAACAAGATACGTGTTGAACAGATAGAGATACTGAACTGTAATTTGCCTGAAATTTCCCTTAAGATACGATGTAGCAAGGGAACTTACATAAGAACTTTGACAATGGATATTGGAAAAGCTTTAAATAGCGGAGCATATCTTGCCAAATTAGAAAGAACCAAAATTGGTGACTTTCAGGTAGTTGATGCTATGAATCTAAACGGTTTTGAAAAAAGTTTAATAAAAATGAAACAAATTTAGTTTTTCTACGTATACAGTTTCTGCAATTTTAATATCTAATTCATGAAATTATCACAATATAGATACCATTTGCCTTCTGATTTGATTTCTCTGTATCCTTCAGAAAACAGGGATGAATCAAGAATGATGGTATTACACAGAAATACCGGAAAAATTGAACACAAAGTTTTTAAGGATGTAATAAATTATTTTGAAGATCAGGACATTATGGTATTTAATGATACCAAGGTTTTTCCTGCCCGCTTGTTTGGGAACAAAGAAAAAACTGGCGCTGAGATTGAGGTATTTCTTTTAAGGGAGTTAAACAAGGACCAAAGATTATGGGATGTTTTGGTCGATCCGGCACGTAAGATCAGAATTGGAAACAAATTATATTTTGGGGAGAATGATATACTGGTTGCTGAAGTTATAGATAATACAACTTCAAGAGGAAGAACATTACGATTCCTGTTTGATGGCCCGTATGATGAGTTTAAAAAAATATTATACATGTTGGGTGAAACCCCATTACCTAAATTTATTAATCGGGAGGCTGAACCTGAAGATGTAGAAAGATATCAGACAGTTTTTGCAAAACATGAAGGAGCAGTAGCAGCACCAACTGCCGGAATGCATTTTAGCAGGGAATTATTAAAAAGGTTGGAGATCAAAGGAATTAACTTTGCATACATTACTTTGCATGTAGGGTTGGGGAACTTCAGAACTGTTGATGTTGAGGATCTGACCAAGCATAAAACGGATTCAGAACAGATCTATATTTCTGAAGAAGCAACAAAAATTATTAACAAGGGGAAAGCGAATAAGCATAGTATTTGTGCAGTTGGCACCACTGTACTCAGAACACTTGAAAGTTCTGTTTCAACAGATGGATTCTTAAAACCTTTTGAGGGATGGACAAACAAATTTATCTTTCCACCTTATGAATTCAGTGTACCTGGCAGAATGATAACTAATTTCCATTTACCACTTTCCACTCTTCTTATGATGGTATCGGCTTTTGCAGGCTTTGATTTTATCTTTGAAGCATATCAGTTAGCTATAAAAGAAAAATACAGATTTGGCACCTATGGAGATGCTATGTTAATTTTATAATACTAGTCCTGATTAAATCTAGTGGAATTCCAACATATTTTAACACCTCTTTATCCAGCTTAATATCAGGCGATTATGCCAAGGTCAGGATAACAGCATCATCAATTCATGTTGATCCATGTAGGGTGTGTTAAGTAAATGATTTAATCTTTGATTAAAATCCAAACATTTCCCGATTAAAAAACGTATTAAAAACTACTGTTGGGATGATACTATTATCCTTTTAATGTATGTTTCCTGATTAGTTCGGTATATAGGTTTGATTTTTGCTGTATAATAACGGGTAAAACATGAAAAACAGTTATATTTAAGGTTTATCCGGAAATTATTGCGAAAATTTTTCTGCCGGATAAGTTGGATGCAACCTTTTAATTGATAATAGTGTCAAAATAATAATTGAACAGATAGTATTACTGACCCCGTATATGTTAGCCATGAGGTTTCGTTTCCTCCTGATTGTAATTGTATTCTCCGGTATGTTTTCCGGAGTGCAAGCTCAATGGCTGAACGGTTGGTCTCACCGTAAATTAATCACAATTGATCATACCCAGGTTTCAGGAGCCGGGAACCTTGTTGATTTTCCTTTATTAATAAATATTTCCTCAGACCCCAATCTTGAAACAATTGCAAATGGAGGATTCGTTGCCAGCAATAATGGTTATGACATTGTTTTCAGCATCGATCATATAAATGTTCTTGATCATGAAATTGAGAAATATGTTGAAACAACAGGCGAATATGTTGCATGGGTAAGAATACCTTCATTATCACCATCTGTCGATACTGATATCTATCTCTATTTTGGGAACTCATCTATTGGGTCTGATCCTTCAACAACTAATACATGTAATGCGAATTACGTGGGTGTAGGGCATTTGCATAATAGTAAGTTTGGTTTTAATATAATCTATGATGATGCCAGCCAATCAACTAATCTTGCTACAAATAGCGGCTCGGTCAATATAACCGGTAAAATAGCAGATGGCCAGCAATTAAATGGTACAAGTGATTTTTTGAATGTGTCAGATCACCCAAGCCTTAATATGGATGTAAATGATCTGGTTACTGTTGAAGCCTGGGTGAAAAAGAATAGTGCACAAATTGGTGATTGGGTTGCAATTCTCCAAAAATCTGATATATCTTATAATTTACAGTTTAACAATGGGAATGAGCCTGTTTTTACAATATATGATAACACCTGGCATAATAATAACTGGGGGAGTAGTGTTGGTGCGACCTGGAATCATCTTGTAGGCACTTTTGATGGAACAACAGTAAATCTTTATGTTAATGGGGTTCTCTCAGCAAATCCAGTTTTAGCATCCTTAATAAATCCCACGAATCAAAATGTTGGGATTGGTAAAAACTTGGATATTAATGGTAGACACCTGGATGCAGACATTGATGAGCTCAGAATATCCAATGTTGCTCGTTCTGCAGATTGGATTATAACAGAATATAATAATCAGAATTCACCTTCAACTTTCTATAGCCTGTCTGCTACCGAAGCCATCACAAGATATGCCATTAAGACCGGAAACTGGGATGATCCAACTGCCTGGTCGTATTTCTCAGGTGGTGCTTCGTGTGGCTGCACTCCCATTGCAACCAGCGAAGTTCACATTAATGAGGCTGCCAGTGGATATACAATAAAT
>JAUWMO010000280.1 GCA_030613125.1 Bacteroidota bacterium
GAATGATAAAAAATACAAATATCATAATTCACTTATAATTAGTGAACTTAGCGAAGCCTGCCCGAATAGTTCAGGCGGGCGATCTCACGTAAGTAATTTGCGGCTTTTATGAATAATAGGGGTAAGGCTTCCTTTAATCAATTATGGTAAAATCACTTGCTTTATTTGACCCATTTTTGATTTGTCAGCCTTAATGCTTCTTTAACAGGAATCCGTTTCCCATCCTGGTATGCCGTAACGAATGCTTCTTTTATCTGAGTTTTTGAAACCAATTCCCTGAGGTAGGCTTTAGCATCTTTATATACAAGGAACTTACCTGTGGAGTATTTATATAAACCAGCATGGCTCTCTTTGTATATCTCACCAAAGTTGTAGGCGGAGAGAAAGTTATCTGCATCGGCAGTTTTGTTAGTTGCTAAAAGCTGAATCCGGTAATAAACTCCACTTTCTGAAGGAAGAGGCTTACTGATAATCCGGGTAGTTTCAGTGCTGGTTACAGGAACTTTTGGTTTGGTTTTAGGTTTTGTAACAGGTTTTGCAACAGGTTTTGCAGCAGGTTTCGTAGCAGGTTTTGTAGTAGTTGTTACAGCAACAGGCTTCTGGGTTGGCTGAACCACCTTCACTGATGAATAAGAAGCTATCAGATTTGATAGTGCACTTCTGTTCATCGAATGGAATTGATCATCTTTCTGCGCAATTGTAATGCTTTTCACGGCATCATTTATCATGTATGATAATACTCCCTTTAAATCAGGTGGCTGAAATGAAGTTCCACCACCGGGAATCAGTTTATAAGAAATAATAAAAAACTGCTGATGCGGAAAAGTCATCCACAAATATTTTACAACTCCCCCTTTAAAGGAGAAAATGGCATTATGCCCTTCAATATTTTCAACTGAAAAACCTGGTGGCACAGTTTCTTCGATCCTTGCAAGTTTTTCGATTTCTCCTCTGCTTATGAGAATATTAACAATCCACCCGTCTGAAGATTCTGCCAGATATGGTTTTTCCCTGAATACGCCAATAGGAAGGATGTCTTTGGCTGCTTCAGAACCCGGTCTTTTTCCGGAAAATTTGTATATATCAACAATCTGATTTTCATTTATCAAAGGCGATGGATTAATACGCAGAGTTTGTTGTTTCATTTCCAGTTCGGCCCTGTCATTTTGAACAATATAGGAGAACCTTCCTGACAATACCAAATCGCCTTTGACTTTTTCATCTGTAGTTAATGTATAACTTATGTTTATCTCAGGCCTGTCGGGAAGATTGAGCCAAATAATGTTAAGTTTGCCATCAGTAAAGCTGAAATCAGCACCTGCCGACTCCTTAGGTTTAATATTTACAGCATTTGGGAATGTTTGCTGAAGTCGTGCAAATCCGGAAAGATTACCCTTTGAGATCTGAATATTTATCTCAACAGTCTCTCCGGCAGTAATTTCATTTGGTGCATTGATCTCAAGTTTGACCAACTGCCCCTGTAAATTTAATTCAAAAATTATTGAAATAGAAAACAGGATAAATATTAATTTTTTAGCCATCATGCGGTATGAAAATAAGTTGGTTTATAAACAACCTGGTTACAATATTAGTAATTATTGTTTTAAACAGAAAGGATGTTCCTGAGAATATTGATCTTACACTGGTCAAAAAATCAGAAATTAGGACTTAGCAAGTATTTAGAGTAAAACTGATCAATCAGATCAACCGCTTCATCTGATGTATCCACTATTGAGAACAAATCCAGATCTTCTGAACTTACATTTTGTTCTTTTTTCATCATCACTTCTTTAATCCAGCTAATAAGCCCACTCCAGTATTCTGTTCCTATCATAATTATCGGGAATCTCCCGATTTTTTGAGTTTGGATCAGTGTAATGGCTTCAAAAAGTTCATCACAGGTGCCAAACCCACCAGGTAACACAATAAATCCCTGTGCATATCTCATAAACATCACCTTCCTCACAAAGAAATGATTAAAAGTGATCAGTTTATCAGGATCTATAAAAATATTGGCCCCTTGTTCAAACGGGAGGTCAATATTCATACCAACTGATTTTCCATTTCCTTTCCTGGCGCCCATATTTGCCGCTTCCATAATTCCGGGGCCACCTCCTGTTATGACCCCATAGCCCCTTTTTGTTAGTTTAAAGGCAATATCTTCAGCTAACTTAAAATATCTTGAATCCGGTGTTGTCCGGGCCGATCCGAAAATTGAAACACATGGGCCTATCTTTGAAAGCTTTTCAAAACCCTCTACGAATTCTGACAATATCTTAAAGACTTTCCACGAATCGGTAGTCTGAATTTCATTCCATGTTTTTTCTTTAAAAGCTCTCCTGATTTTATCATCACCTGTCATAATTCTCAATTTTAATTTAAGATAGCAATATTACGAAATCTTCTTCAGTATTGTACAAAACACTATGTCAGTAAATTATTGCTTTACCTGTAAAAGTATTATTCCCTGAAACTACCCTTATCAAATATGTACCAGGAGGAAAGCCGGAAAGGTCTAAATCAATCAGCTTACTTCTATTAGTTTGATGAATTTCTTTTTCCAGTAATATTTCACCCGAAAGAGCAATCACTGATAGTTGAGAATATGGTAAGGAAGTACCAATATCCACAGTAAGTTTTCCTCGGGTCGGATTAGGATATACTTTGAGTTCTAATGGACTATTTGATTTATTGTCAATAATAAAGGAGAAATCAACATCAAGCCAATCCCACGTATCTCCACCGTCCATTGATTTCAGGATACCCTTTCCGAGGCCTGACGACTCACGATAAATGATAACAGCAGTCTGGCTCTCACCTGTTCCAACATACATTATCTGTGAATTATTTAGATCAAACACAATACAGCTTATTGAAAGGTTATCCATGAAATCGTCAACAGGTACCCAATTCCCTGTAGGTGAAGTAATATCATCATTGTACCATAACCCACCTGTTACAGCCCCTGCCCATACTTTTTTATTTTCAGGATCATTAGGGTCAAAAACCAGGGCACGAGTCCGTCCTCCCATATTTGAAGGCAGTTCCTTCCACACAAGGTTAACATCTTCAACAAGCAAACTTTTCTCTTGTTCAAGGCTTTTCAATCTGGGAAATGCTTTTTGTAACCGTTTTTTTGGAACTGTCCGGGTTTGCGGATCCAAGGTCATTAAATAATTCTGAAAAGCTGCCAGGTCAGGCCTGTCTGGCTTTTGAAGCCAATATGAGTTGCTGGGCCCCCATGATTTGATTTTTCCCAATTCAGAATTTAAAAATGCCTCATATTTTTTTCGTCTGGTCTGGCTATCTTGTTTTAATGAAAACATGACGAATAGAGCCAAAACAAATACAAAAAAGAATTGGAAATGTTTTGTATTAGAGCTTTTCGGGTACATAATTCAGTAAGGTGAGAACAATTTATAAAATATTCTGAAATTAATCTTAACCGAGCTCTGTTCTCAGATATTGAGCAGTATAACTCTTTTTTATATTTATGATCTCTTCAGGGCGTCCTGCTGCAACAATTTCCCCGCCATTATTACCTCCTTCACTCCCAAGGTCAATAATATAATCGGCAACTTTTATAACATCCATATTATGTTCGATAACAATAACGGTATTTCCTTTAGCCACCAACCTGTTTAATACCTGCAATAATACCCTTACATCTTCAAAATGTAAACCTGTAGTAGGTTCATCGAGAATATACAATGTTTTGCCTGTATCCTTTTTAGAGAGTTCAGTAGCAAGTTTAACGCGTTGAGATTCTCCTCCCGATAATGTTGTAGATGGCTGACCCAATCTGACATACCCTAAACCAATATCCTGCATAATTTTTAATTTATGGTTCACTGCAGGAAAATTAATAAAAAATTCAGCAGCCATATTGATAGTCATATCCAGAACATCGCTAATAGATTTACCACGGTAAAGTACTTCCAGGGTTTCTTTATTATATCTTCTGCCATTACAGTCATTGCACCTGACATAAACATCCGGCAGGAAGTTCATTTCAATTGTTTGAACACCGGCACCCTGGCAAGTTTCACACCTCCCACCTTTTACATTAAAAGAGAACCTGCCTGCTTTATAACCTCTGATCTTTGATTCAGTAGTTAGTTCATACAATTTCCTGATATCGGAAAAAATACCCGTATAGGTAGCAGGATTAGATCTGGGTGTTCTTCCCAGAGGTGACTGATCTACTTCAATTACTTTATCAAGATGGTTAATACCGTCTAAATCATCATATGGTAAAGGGTTCTTTAATGACCGGTATAATTTTTTACTTAGAATTGGATGTAGTGTCTGATTGATCAGGGAAGATTTGCCACTTCCGGAAACACCGGTAATGCAGATAAATACTCCCAGCGGGAAGGTAACGTCTACATTTTTCAGGTTATGTCCGGAAGCACCTTTCAGAACAAGGTATTTCCCATTCGGGCTTCGGCGTGATTCAGGAACCGGAATAGTTTTTACTCCCTTTAAATAATCAGATGTCATTGTTTGTTTTCCCATAACATTTTCAACAGACCCTTGTGCCACTATTTCTCCACCATACCTTCCGGCAAGTGGTCCCATATCAATAATATGATCAGCTGACCTGATTATCCCCCTATCATGCTCTACCACAATAACAGAATTATTGGCATCTCTCAGTTTTTTTAACGAATTTATCAATCTGTGGTTGTCTCTTTGATGTAATCCAATGCTCGGTTCGTCGAGAATATACAGAACATTAACAAGTTGTGATCCTATTTGTGTGGCCAGCCTTATCCTTT
>JAUWMO010000170.1 GCA_030613125.1 Bacteroidota bacterium
TATATTAAATATTTCAGGTGGAACAACTCCTTATAGTGTTACCTGGTCTGATGGGGTAACAACGGAAGACAGGATTGGGATAGATGCAGGTTCTTATCATGTAGAGGTAGTTGATGCAAATCTGTGTACTGTAGAAAGTACCATTGACGTTCCATATCTTGATCGTCGTATATGTCTTAATATCCCAAAAGTTTTTACTCCGAATGGTGATAACGTGAATGAAACATGGAGAATCCATGGAATTGAATTATACCCGAATGCAAAAGTGGAGATCTTTACACGTTGGGGTAAGCTGGTATACAGTTCAAAGAACGGTTATGATATTCCATGGGATGGAACTGATAAGGGTAAAGCCTTACCAATGGATTCCTATCATTATATAATTGATCTTGGAGATGATAGTGGCCAAATTACAGGTAACGTGACCATAATAAAGTAACATAAAAAGTTATTATATGCGGAACAAATTTAAAAATGTACTTTTAATAATATGGATTGGAATGTCTGTTGGGACAAGTTTTGGGCAACAACTTCCGGTCTATAGTCAGTATATGATGAATATGTTCCTGATTAATCCTGCTCTTGCTGGAAATGACGGATATACTTCAATTAATCTGACAGCAAGAGAACAATGGATTGGATTAGCGCAGTCTCCAAGTACTCAGTCGGCTAGCTTCCAGACGAGGATTTTAAGGAAAAGTTACATTTCAAAATCGACATCAGTAACGAGAAAAATTCAAAGGCCATCTCGTCAGGGGAGAGTAGGCCTGGGTGCACATTTATTTTCCGATAGAAATGGAATGATTAGAAGGACAGGAGTTCAATTGACTTATGCATACCATATTCAATTAGATGAAGCATTATTATCTTTTGGTTTATCAGCTGTTGGATATCAGTTGGATATTAGTGAGGACGGTTTCTTTGATACCTATGAAGAGAATGATCCTTTGCTAGCTGTATATGACAGGGCAGTTTTTATTCCGGATGCGAATTTTGGTGCATTTTATAAAACTCGTGACTATTATGCGGGTTTTTCAGTAGTAAGTATATTCCAGTCGGTATTAAAAATAGGTAAACAGGGAGAAAATAATTATAAAATGCTTCGCTATTATTATCTTACCGGCGGATATGAGTTCTATTTATCAGATAACTTTTCAATTATACCATCAATTTTGTTGAAATCTCCTGATAACCTGAATACCTTTCAGATGGACCTTAGTGGTAAGTTAATCTATCAGGAGAGTTACTGGGGCGGATTATCATACCGGACTCCTGATGCAATGATAATTTTTGCAGGAATCAGGGTAGAGAATTTATTTTTTGGCTATGCTTTTGATTATAATTTAAGTAGTATCCAAAAACATACCCTTGGATCTCATGAGTTCATGTTTGCTATAAAATTTGGTGACAGTGCCAGAAGGTATCGTTGGATCAGCAGGTATTAGTGAATATAATTATTTTGAGAAGCCTTTTTAAAAAGTTAATGTAAAAATTGTCTCTTTATCAGGAATTGAATGGGCATAGATTGTTCCACCGTGCAACCTGAGGATTTGTCGGGAAAGACTTAATCCTATTCCGGATCCTTTTTGTTTTGTAGTAAAAAAAGGAATAAAAATTTTATCCATAACGTCTTTAAGTATTCCGTTACCATTATCAATAACCTGGATGGTAATCCTACCACGTTTATTCTGAAAAGCTTTTAGTTTTATTTCTGGGGATTCTTTATTTTCTGTGGCGTGTATGGAATTTTGGATCAGATTAATTAATACTTGTTCTATTAATTTATCATCAGCAGATAGTTCAAGAATTTCGGGATAAACATAACTGGTAAATCCAATCTTTTTTGCACTAAATTCCTCTTCCATCAGGGATTCGATATTTTTAAAAATTTCTTTAACCTTTGTGATCTTTAAATTAGGTTTTGGAATACGTGTTAAATTTCTGTAAGTATTTACAAAGTGAAGCAGCCCTGTACTTCTTTTGTTAATTGTTTTAAGGGCAGTTTGGAATTCTTGCATTGTTTCAGGTCTGACACGGAATATTTCCTGACTTTTGTCTTCAGTTACATTTTTTAACATTAATTCCAGTGTAGCTGTTAATGAAGCAATAGGAGTAATAGAATTCATTATTTCATGCGTAAGTACTCTGATTAGCTTCTGCCAGGCTTCAGTTTCGTGTTCTTCTAATACTGCTTGAATATTCTTAACAGTGGCCAGAGTTATCAGTTTGTTTTGGATCTTGATCTCAGTCGCTGAAATAGCAAGTTGAAGAATATCATCTTCTTCCTGAACTTTAACCAGACTAATACTTCCAGGTTTAAGGTTTAACAATGTATTCACTAAATCATTACTTAATGATTTTAAAGAGTGGATATTTTTTAAGGTGGAAACCTGAAATAATCGTTTTGCAGTTTTGTTTATCAACTCAACAGTTCCGTCTTTCTGAAATGCAATTATACTTACATCAGTATTTTGTACAATGCTATGAAGGTATTGAAAATGTATTTCTTTTTCTGCTCGGACTGTTTGAAAATCATTAATAACATTATTAAAAGCTTTGGCTAATTCATTAAATGAAGATCCCATTCCATCAACCTGAAAACTTCGGGTAAACTCAGAAAATCTGATAGATTCAAGAAAACTGGCAAGATCTCTGTTAGTCCTGTCAACATATCTTATAAGATATATTATTTGTAAAAAGGCAAGAAGTCCGATAAATACAGGGGTCAGGAAAAATTTTGATTCGAGTGTATATATAAAAAAGAAAATTGATACTGATAGTAGCAATATCCTAATAAAAATGACAATCCTGAAATTCCTATAAACCATGTTTCTCCATCCTTCTGTACAGGGAAGTACGGGTTAAACCCAAATTAGCGGCTGCCTGTGTTACGTTCCCGATATTCTTCTTAAGGGCTTTTTCAATTACTTGTTTTTCAATGGTTTCAAGGTCAAGTGTATCTGATTCAAATTCCCCTCTGCTAGCTATATTTGAGGAAAGCATAAAATCTTCCCTCTGTAGGACATTTGAATCAGTTAGTATAACTGCACGTTCCAAAGAATGTTGCAACTCCCTGACATTGCCCGGCCAGGAATATTCTTTAAGACAAACTATAGCTTCCGGACTGATCTTTTTAATGGGTTTTCTATATTTTTTTGAGTACATTTTCAAAAAATGATCAGCAAGTAGTTGAATGTCGCTAACCCTTTCCCTCAATAGTGGCAAATGAATCTCAACAGTATTCACCCTGTATAACAGATCTTGCCTGAATTTGTTTTCAGCCACCATTTGATGGATATTATTATTTGTTGCACAAATCAATCTTACATCAACAGGGATAGCTTTATTAGATCCGACATGAATAATTTCTCTTCTTTCAATTGCAGTCAGAAGTTTAGTTTGTAACGGAAGAGAAAGATTTCCAATTTCATCCAGAAACAAGGTACCTCCTTTTGCAATTTCGAATCTGCCGGATTTTTCTTTTACAGCATCTGTAAAAGCACCTTTTTCATGTCCAAACAATTCACTCTCAAAGAGTGTCTCACTGATTGCCCCAAGGTCAACAGTGATAAAGATCTCATCTTTTCTTAATGAGTTTTTGTGAAGCGCTCTTGCAACCAGTTCCTTTCCTGTCCCATTTTCTCCCAGGATCAATATATTGGCATCTGTTTGAGCCACTTTTTTTATTGTTTGAAAGACTTCTGACATTTCAGAAGATTCACCAATAAACTCTTCAAATGGTTGATTAAGGACGGCACTAATCTCTTTTTGTTTTTTCTTAAGTTCTTTGTTCTCTTTTTTTGACTGTGCTAACTGAATTGATGAAGACACCGTTGCCAGTAGTTTTTCATTTTGCCAGGGTTTTAATACAAAATCTGTTGCCCCCGATTTGATTGCTTTTACAGCTTTCTCAGCATCACCATAAGCAGTAATAAATACTATAACAGCAGTAGGATGGGCATCAAGGATCTTTGCAAGCCAGTCAAATCCTTCTTGTCCGCTGATTGCATCTTTGGTGAAGTTCATATCCAGAAGAATAACATCATAATCTATTTTTGACAGATATTCAAGAATGTTATTTGGTGTGTTTAAAGTATCAATGATTTCAACATGAGGTTTTAATAGTAGCTTTAAAGCAAATAAAATATCCTCATTATCATCAATGGCCAGAATTTTTCCGACAGGTTCTTTCATGCTATTAATTTAAAAACAACTTTTTGAATCACCTAATTTAACTAAATAAAAGATCATAATTAACGCTTGTAATTACAAAAATAAGGTTTATTTTTGAAATGTACGGTTTCGTACTCTCTTTGTTCTATTATCGAACACTGCTTATAGCCTTAATGGGATTGCAGGGTCATTATGTTTCTATAATACAGCATAATGGAATAATTGGCATAATTAATGCGTATAGATTGTAATTTGAGGGAACATTATGGACAGACCTATTGAAAATAAGAATAAAATTACTAAGAAGCATATATGGGCAACATTGGGAGTAATTATTGTATTATTGGTTGTTTGGAATTTAGCTTTTGGAGATAGAAGCTCAAAATTCAATGTTGATAGAGAAAAAATTTCAATTGACAAAGTATCCAAGGGTTATTTCAAGAATTATATTTCAGTAACCGGAACTGTTGAACCTATTACGACCATTTATCTTGATGTAACGGAAGGTGGACGGGTTGAAGAAATTGTTGCAGAGGAGGGAACTCTTGTTGAAACGGGAGAAATCCTGGTGAAACTAAGTAATATCCAGCTTATTCTCGATATCTCAAATTATGAAGCTCAGGTTTCAAGAATTTCCAATGAATTGAGGCAGGCCCGGTTGTTGATGGATCAACAAACCCTTAATTCAAGGAGCCAGATTCTTGAGGTTGAGTACGATATTATTCAAAGGAAAAGAACCTTTAAAAATAATAAGATCCTTTTTGAGAAAAACCACATTTCTAAAGAAGAGTTTGATATTTCAAAGGAGCAATTGGATCTTTCTCAAAAAAGACAGGAATTACTTAAGGTGAATCTAAAAAAGGATTCCATTTTCAGGAGTGTGCAGATTGGATCTCTTGAAAATTCAGTTGCCAGAATGGAGACCAACCTAAGGATTGTGACAAAACGTTTAGAAAACTTAAACTTCAGAGTACCCTATTCAGGAGAACTTGCCTCTCTCGATCTTGAGATAGGTCAGGTTCTGAACAGGGGACAAAGAATTGGCCAGATCAATATACTTGATTCTTATAAGCTTAGAGTTGAAATAGATGAATATTTTATTGCAAAAGTATCTAAAGGATTAACCGGGGAATGTGATTTTTCGGGGAAGCTGTTCAAAGGGATTATTAAAAAGATTTATCCTGAGGTTACCGGAGGCAGGTTTTATGCAGATATGATATTTGTCGATTCTATACCCAATATGATAAGAATAGGTCAGACTTCAAGAATTAAATTGGAACTTGGCGCTCCAAAAACTGCAATATTGATTCCACGTGGGGGTTTTTATCAGAGTACAGGTGGTCAATGGGTTTATATCATTGACAAATCAGGTGATTTTGCAGTAAAAAGGAAAATAAGTCTGGGCGCGCAAAACCCAAGGTTTTATGAAGTACTTACTGGACTGGAACCAGGTGAAGAAATTATTGTTTCCAGTTATGATAATTTTGGCGATGTCGATAAGCTAATACTAAAATAATTAATACCATATAACCATTAAATGAAAAATTATGATTAGAACAAAGAATTTAACGAAAATCTTCAGAACAGAAGAGGTTGAAACAACTGCCTTAAACAAGGTTGACCTGGAAGTTAAAGCTGGAGATATGGTCGCTGTAATGGGTCCTTCCGGGTGTGGTAAATCCACTCTTTTGAATATACTTGGCTTGCTTGATAATCCAACTGAAGGGGAACTGATGTTTGATGGTATTGAAGTATCAAAATTTTCTGAACGTCACAGGACAAACCTGAGAAAAGGGAACATAGGCTTTGTTTTCCAAAGCTTTAACCTGATTGATGAACTAACTGTATATGAAAATGTTGAGCTACCATTGTTGTACATGAAAGTTTCATTATCTGATAGAAAGAAGAAGGTTGAGGAGGTATTGGAGCGAATGAAGATTAGTCATCGTAAGAAACATTTTCCGCAACAATTATCTGGAGGGCAGCAACAAAGAGTAGCCATTGCAAGGGCTGTGGTCGCTAAGCCAAAATTTATCCTGGCTGATGAGCCAACCGGAAACCTTGACTCCGCTAATGGTGAAGAAGTTATGAATCTTCTAACGGAATTGAATAAAGACGGTACAACAATTGTTATGGTTACGCATTCACCCACTGATGCTGAATATGCACACCGCATTATTCAATTGTTTGATGGCCATATTGTATCTGAGAATATTAAACAATCTTTATAAAGCACCCCGAGAGAGTTCTGACTATTATCAATACCCCATGCTTTTCAAGTAATAATTGCAAATCATGATGTGATTATAAGGAATAGGATTAACGATTATGTTTGAAAAAATTAAAGATCATGAAAGAATTATGTGTTCCTATTATGCACTTTGGGGAGGATGAAAGTGCTGAGATTTCATTGAGAGTAGGAGATAAGAAAA
Organism: Bacteroidota bacterium; assembly: GCA_030613125.1. Classification (GTDB taxonomy): domain Bacteria; phylum Bacteroidota; class Bacteroidia; order Bacteroidales; family VadinHA17; genus JAUWMO01. The sequence continues at coordinate 6,606 of JAUWMO010000170.1, forward strand.
TTTATTATAATTTCAGGGTAATCTCTTTCCCGTGGGATGTAACAGATGAGTATTCTAATGGTGAAGATGAACTCTCCAAATCATTAGCTCGTATCACAAGACTAAAAAATGCAATTAGGAATTATGATCAGGCCTGGGATCTGATACAAATATATACTCCCCTGGATGATGCAAAATTTATTCAGGTATTATACAGAAAAATAAGGTAAAAGATTAAAATGCCCAACAGGAATATCAACTGGATACTTAAAGTATTGAATTTAGTTTTTCTGATTTCTGTACCTCTATTAGTATTATCACAAAATTATTGGTCTCTTGATGATTGCATTGATTATGCTATGAAGAATAATTTGCAGTTAATGAGGAAAGAACTGTTAACCAAGACATCCAGGCAGAATTACTTTCAATCAAAAATGCAGGTATTACCAAGCGTTAATGCATTTATACAACATAGTTTCAGCTCGGGTAAAACTGTAAACCTTGATGATTATTCATATGTGCAACAAAAGTTTCAGGATGGAAATCTTGGAGCCCAGGCTATTATGAACGTTTTTAACGGATTTCAGCAAACAAATATTATAAAAAGAAATAAATATAATCTGCTTACCAGCCTTGCAGAGGTTGATAAACAAAAGAACGATATGATCATTGAGATCGTTCTGGCATATATGAAGATCTTGTTTAATGAGGAATTACTTGGGATTGCTGAAGCTCAGCTTGATATAATAAAC
>JAUWMO010000308.1 GCA_030613125.1 Bacteroidota bacterium
TGACCTGCCTTCTGACATCACACATGGACTAACTATTGATAATTCAAATAATGTTTGGGTTACACTAGATTTTAAAGGTTTACTAAAAATAACAGAAGATGATTGGAAAATCATTTCAAATTCTGAAATTCCAGGACTAGATGAGTATTCATATTTACATTCTCCCATTGTTGATAATGAAAATAATATTTGGTTTAATGTGTTTAGTCCTGATACTAATTCGAGTATCCTTTTGTATGATAGTAAAGAATGGATTTATCAATATCCTAATCAAAACGGATACGGTACAATAAATATTGATTCTCAAGGTACATTTTGGATTATAAATTCTGAATATGATAATTATTCATTTAAAAATTCAACATTAGCTTATCTCCAAAATAATGAATGGATTAATTACGATGTTAGTATGATAGAGTCTGAAATATTGACAGTTAATGCAGATGACGGAAATATTTTCATTGGTACAGTCAATGGATTAGTCGTAATTGACAAATGAAAAAGTACTTTTGCGAACCGTCGTGTGGCATGCTGGCTGAATCTAATTAAATAACCCTGATCGATTCGATTAGCAAATCTTTAGAATTTTAATTATTTTTGTATTAAAACAATGAGACATGAATATTCAAACAGAAAAATTAAGTTTAATTGAATGGATTTCAAGACTTAATGATACATCAATAATAGAAAAACTTCGAGAAATCAAGGACGATTATTCAAAATCAAAGGATTGGTGGGACACATTAAAAAAAGAGGAAATGGAATCTATTAATAGAGGGATAAAAGATTTTGAAGAAGGCAGAATTCATTCTCACATTACTGCTCGCAATATTTATGAAAAATACTTATAAACTGAGAAAATAATAACGTACAACCACACAACATGCTTTAAATTCAAGCGGGCGGAAAGTGCTAATAAGAAATAGATTACAAGTAAAAAACAACAGTGCAACCTGAAAGAAAAGTGCAAGAAAATGCACGCCTGGAATTTATAGCTAAACGTTACAGGGCATTCCCAATATAAAGAAAAGCTATTAATTTCTTTAGCTAACGCAAAACAAATGGACTTGAAAAAAGGGAAAATGAAAGGAATTTTGAAAATTTGTAACCAACTAAATATTAATAACAAAATTTGACGTTAGTCAGAATTAGAAAAGAACATCAACCTTTTTATTATCTTTGAATTATGAAAACAAAAACTCAACATATAAGTCAGTTAATTCGACATTATATTAATTCAATCGACCCTAAAGCAGATGTTATTCTTTATGGTTCACGAGCCCGTGGAGACGAACGAACTGATTCTGATTGGGATATTTTAATCCTGACTGACTACTATGTTGATTTAACTACAGAAAGAAAGTTTAGAGACAAATTGTATGACCTGGAATTGGAAACAGGGGAACCATTTTCAATTTTCGTTTATTCAAAAAGTGACTGGCAAACCAAACAAAGGATTACTCCATTTTATCAGAATGTAATCCAAGAAGGAATCCGATTATGACCTTTGAAGAAAGAACTGAATATGTAAAATACAGAATTGAATCTGCGAAGAAAACCTTCGAGGCAGCAAAAGTTTTAGCTGAGAACGGATTTTGGAATTCCGCTGTGAACAGACTTTATTATTCTGTTTTTTATGCAGTTAACGCCCTGCTTGCTATAAATGAGATTCAAACCAAATCACATTCTGCAACCAAAAGTCAATTTTCATTACATTTTGTAAAAACAGGAAAGATTGAATTCCTAGACCGCCACGCTTCATAGCCTTAATGTTATTAAGTAGTTAATGAATTCGCAATTAAATTAAAATAGTGGGCGGGCGTCGGGCAAATTGATTCTGTTGCAAAAAAAGAAAGTTTAAATTGCCTGACGTATCCTGAAATTAATATTAAAAGACCTGTTAAATTGCTTAGTTCCTCACTCTTTATAAAAAATATATTATTAATCAGAAAACTATTTCAACCTTGTGTTTCCCTGTGCCGCTTGGGACCGGGATATTGAAAGGAGATGGTGATGATGGAACAGCTTTACCATCGACTTTAATTATAGAAATTTCACCCATTTCCTTTTCCAGCCAATCGGACAATTCAAAAGTCCATGATGATTGATGATTATTAAAATACAGGCAGTAGTGGGGATCATAATCAAGGGTTAATGTTAATTGTGTCTCATCGTTATTCCAGTATCCACAGTTATTTGCATGTAAATAACCGATAAATTCGTTGATTCCCATAAAACGTCCCTGAGGATATTTACTAAAAATAGTAGCAAATTCCTCCGGATTCGTGGTAATCCCGAAGTCATGTGCATCAGGTGGGGCAGCAACAAACAAGGGAGACTCAGGCGTGCCCATAAAGTCCCACTCAGCGATAACCATATCAGTGCCGAGGTAGCCTCGTGTCCATCCACCCCAACCAAAACCTGCTTGTCCGGCCAACTTAACTGTATTGTTATGATATGAAACGGAAGTACCTCCTCCGCCAGCACAAAACTGCAATGGAGTGATCCCGAACTGATCAGTTATCCATTTTTTGGCAGTTTTCATTCGCCAAAGTTGTTCTGCGGCAGGGATCTCTTTATGTCGCCGGGTATCTCCAAATTCACGATACCAACCTACTTCAGCTTTCTCCTGATCCAGGCGTGTTCCATACCAACCTGGTTCTGAAACGAGATCGGGTTGCATGTGTGTCAGTCCATGACACATCACTTCAAAAACACCAAGTTTCACACCTTTATCGAAACCACGTTTACCTGAAATATAATCTTGTTTGGTACCAAACTCATCTATAAAATTCTGTTTCCAGGTAGGTTCAAGCATATGCTTTTTATCATTCACAAAACCGGCAACGAAATTAATATTGAGTATTGCATTGTGTTCCTGTAAAGGTTTAATCAGATATTTTTCGATAACATCTTCTGTCAACTCCGGATAATGCCAATGTTCCAGATATACACTTTGTGCACCCCCCGGGTCATCCATAATCATTATCAGGTCATTTACCCATGTTTTATAAAGATTGTACCCAATGGTCCATGTAATGGCCTGTCGTAAAAGTGTGCGTATATCCTGAAAATGGAACATATTATTGTGATCATTGCCTATCCATACTGCATGCGCACCAGACGTTAATACTTTCGCAGTTGCTTGTGGATAGGATCCCTGCTTAACGAGGGTGACCGTGCCATCCAAAACCTCAACCTGCTGCCGCTTCATATGAACACCACTACCATAGTTCGGGCTAATGTCAACGTCAACCTTAAATGGAGAATTGAGACCTTTTGTCAAAAAATGGTCACTTACCACTTCCATTTCTTTGTTACTTTCCCAGCAATCGATATATTTCAACCCTAAAACAGACTGTATCTCCGGTGTAGAAATACGGTCTGACAAGGCGATAATACCTATTCCATAATCCTGAACCATTTCCTTAATGATAGAATAATCAGGATGCAATAGTTTATCACTTTGATTCACGTCCCAAATAATGGTGCCATATTTTGGATTTCCATTGATGTCTAAAAACATATAACGGTCAAGGAATTGCTGATCTAATCGGATCACATCAAATGGGATAGACCATGATTTGAGTAAAACCATCAAATGAAAAAAATCGACCGGACCTGAAACTTCAGGCCTGGTGTAATAACCTGAGTATTCGCCTGTTGGCTGAGGTTTGGTTACCATGTAGCTCGCAGGATCTTCCCATTGATCTCCAATTATTACAAGTACCCTAAAAGGCTTCAGTTCCGTGTTTTTATAATCTATTGAGAAGGCATTAAATTCAGCAATAAAAATTAATACTGAAATTGTCAGGGAAATCCCCAATTTAAATTTTTTTTTATTCATGATATTTTGTTTTAGTGATACATATTTGAGTTATTTGTTACCCCGACTCTTCCAGGTCCTTCGGACTCTTGAAGGTCGTTCATAGTTCTCAGTTTATCGTTCATCACCCTGTCTCCCCTTCGCCCCTTCACCTTGTCTCCCTCATTTCTCAACAATTCAACAATTCAACAATTCAACAATTCAACAATTCAACAATTTTCTTAATCTTTCACACACCTGACAGAGTAACCTCTCGACTTGTAATCGTCATACCGGTATACCTCAGCATAATTATAGTACATACGACGGCACCAGGCGTATGAGCTGAAACTTTCCGTAGCG
>JAUWMO010000272.1 GCA_030613125.1 Bacteroidota bacterium
GGTTTAATTTTCTCAGACCGTATAAAATTTCCTGTTGATATTTTATACTTAAGTTTTTCCTTTGTGACTACCAGAACACCAAATCTGGGTTCAAACTCTTCCTTATAATCGTCAGGAAGGTCATCGATATGATGATATAAATTTTGTAAACTCTCAACCAATACGTTGTAGACCTTTTTTCTTATTTTAGAGCGCTCCCGTGAATCCTGAAGTCTGGTTTCTATAGCGTCCAGAACGTTATTAATTAAATCGGACGTGATGCTACCCTTATAAGCAAGGAGAACATCACCCTTATCGAGTTCAGCATAAAAATCCTGAATGTTAAAGCTCATATAAGGCTTTGATTTTACAAGATCAACCCGTCAGAAGGCCTTACTTTTAATTATATTGGACAAATATAAAAATAAAATAAATTTTACAAACCGGAAAATAAAAGAATTTTATCTATAATAAATATCCACCCTTATCCGGGCCTTATATTAATATTATAAAAAGATTTACGTATATTTTCTTCTTTTGTTTCTATCTGACCCATTTTTTTTTGAACCTTCGTATAGTTCATATTTTTGATACTTACATCTTAAATCACCATTATAAAGGGTATTTCTTTTTGAGGGATGTAATCCCAGATGTTTCAGCGCTTCAATATTCCCGCTTAATATCCAGGCATCATATCCTGAAAAATTTCTTTTTAAATGATTCCCGACCTCATGATACAGCTTATCCAGATTCTGATACTTAACCCTTTCGCCATATGGTGGATTTATAATGATGGTTCCTGATGAAGAGGCAGGTTCCAGATCCTGTAAAGGCATTATTTTAAGTTTAATTTTATCTGAAAGTCCTGCACTCAGGACATTTTTTCGGGCAACCTGAACCTGAGTAGCCGATATATCCGAACCAAATATTTCAGGAATAATGTGGCGGGTTATCTTTCTCTCCGCTTTTACCATTTCGAACAAACTGGCATTATAATCAGGCCAGTTCTGAAACAAATAGTTAGTTCGAAAAACACCTGGAGCAATATCATAAGCAACCATAGCTGCTTCAATTACAAGTGTGCCAGAACCACACATAGGATCGATAAAATCGGTATTGCCATCCCATCCTGAAAGCAAAATCATTCCGGCGGCCAAAACTTCATTGAGGGAAGCTTTTCCATGGCCGGTGCGATATCCACGTTTATGAAGTGACATACCTGTACTGTCAAGTGAAAGAGTACATCGATCATGTGCAATGTGAACATTGATTTTTATATGTGGGTTTTTCTGATCAACTGAAGGCCTCCTTCCAAGTCGGTCACGAAACTGATCAACAATGGCATCTTTTACCTTTAATGCCACATAGTGTGAATGGTTAAAGTAACGAGAATGCACTACCGGATCTACTGAAAATGTTTTACCTGTATCCATTACATCATGCCAGTTAGTTTCATTAACTCCATAATAAAGTTCTTTTTCATCCCTGACCCTGAATTGTGCTAAAGGTTTTAATATTCTCAGTGCCGTTCGTGCACGATAATTTAATCTATATAAAACTGAATTATCTCCTTTAAATCTTATTGCACGGTTCTCCTTTTTCAACAGGTGTCCTCCGCATTTCACAACTTCATCAGCCAGTATGTCTTCCAATCCATACAATGTTTTGGCTAACATTTCAAATTGCCGGACTTGAACCGTTTTTCCCCGGTTATTCTCAAAACTTTTCGCTCTATGATTCAACTTCATAAAAAAAACTTTTAATAGCTGCAAGAGCGTTATTAAAACGGGTTAACTCAGTACCTGTTACAATAAAATATGAAAAGTCATGGTCTTCCATTTCCCTCCTGTATCTTGAAAAAAGATAGTCCCTTTTGGCACCAGAGCTCTCTCTTACAGGATCATCAATCCATGGTATATCAGTTGCACATAACAAATAATAATCAATCACATTTTTTTTTATATTCTTTTCTATCCATTCAGGATATTTCGCAAAAACCTCCTTAAACCAAATTTTTAAAATGATCAGATCAGTATCAAAAATGAACCATTTGTCAGGTTCCTTAAGGGAATCTTCCCTTCTTCGAATTTGTTCCTTCGCAATTGCAACTATATCCTTGTAATTATATGGGCGTTGAAGGTTTTCCACATACTTTCGTGCATGCTCCGGAACGCAGATTCCACCAAAATGGACAGCAAGTTGTTTTGCAAGTGTTGTTTTACCAGTAGATTCCGGACCGGTAACTACAATCCTGGGTTTTCTTTGCATTCCCATTATTTTATTTCCTTCTTCCATTCAAAATATCCGTAGATTGCTATCAAACAATATATAAGAAACAACCCTGAAGTTATATATAATCCTTTAAAAATATAAAGACCGATTGATATACCATCAACAATTATCCACACAATCCAATGTTCCAGGATCTTCCTTGCCAGCATCCAGGTAGCAACAATACTTGCAGCTGTTGTAAAGGCATCCCAATACAAGAGATCTGATGGCGGTATGTCAAGCCATCCAGGGATTTTTTTCAGGGCAAACACTAATATCCAATAAATGAAGAAAGTAATTGTAATCAGAGTAACTGTCATATTCTTTGAAAGCAAAGTAACCCTCAAACTGTTCCTTATTTGTCCCTTCCCTCCAAACATCCAGAAATACCACCCATAGAAACTAATAATAACGTAGTACATCTGTAATCCCATATCAGCATAAAGCCTGCTTTCAAAAAAAATATAGATAAAAAAAGATGATGTTAGAATTCCAAATGGCCAAAGCCATATCTTCTGACGAATGCTAAAATACAAGTACACCAAGGCTGTAATAGCACCCAGAATCTCAACAATGATACTGTGATATTCCCAAACCCAGAGAAAAAGGTCGTTGATCAAAACAAACAGGAAATTTCAGGTGATTTATTTTTCTACCAGCTTATTTTTATAAAGATCCGTGTCTTTTAGAATCTCCACAGCCTTTAAAAAGCCGTTATCTTTCTCGTTAAGTAACTCATAATATTCTGACATATTCCACGTATCTCTGGCTATCAGTGCTTTAAGGACTAATCTGACATGATCATATGCACTTGAAACAGATGATTCATCTTTTGCAATGCCTTCTTTGTCAGCCATTGAAAAAAGTTCTTGTATCATATCATCATCAACCCTGAACTCTTCTTTATACTTATCAAAATCAGGATATTCATTTTTGATATAGTCCCTGTGCGTATCTACGTAGTTTAATACAAAATTCATGATTACTCCGGTTCTGACCAGTTTATTGTAGAATGCAAAATTTGCCGTTGTATCTAAAGGAACAAAAATATCAGGCATAATACCACCACCACCATAAACTGTCCGGTGATTCAACTTGGTATAAAACTTAAGTGAATCAGGGAAATGAATACTATCAGCTGAAATAAATTCACCATTCTCATACCTCTCATTAAGATCCATGGCATATTCTTTAAAACCCTGGTCATATGATTTTTGTATCAGCCGGCCACTAGGTGTATAGTACCTGGCAATAGTAAGCCGGATCAAAGAACCATCAGGCAAATAGAATGGTTTCTGTACCAGTCCTTTACCAAATGACCTGCGTCCTATTATCATACCTCTGTCCCAATCTTGAATGGCACCTGCAACTATCTCGCTTGCCGAAGCAGAGCCTTCGTCAATTAGTATAATAACCCTACCATTCTTTAATCTTCCACGGGAAGAAGATACAAAATCCTGTCGTTGAAGATGCGAGCCTTCCATGTATACGATCAATTTCTCTTTTTCCATGAATTCATCTGCCATTCGAATTGCTGCCTCAAGCATACCACCACCATTTACTCTCAGGTCGAGAATAAGGTCTTTTAATCCTTCAGCTTCCAGTTTATCAATGGCTTCATGAAATTCTTCCATTGTAGTGGCTGAAAAACGATTGAATCGAACATAACCAATATCATTATCAACCATATAAGCTGCATCTAAGCTAAAAATAGGAATTTTATCCCGTGTAATTGTAAAATCGAGAAGTTGTTCTACACTTCTTCTTTTAATTGACATATTTACTTTTGTTCCTTTTTTACCAAGCAGACGATCCCGAACACCCTTTGTAGATATCCCAACACCGGCAACATTCTCACCCTCTATTTTAATTATCCTGTCACCAGCCCTAAGACCTACCTTTTCTGATGGGCCCCCTGAAATGGGAGCAATCACGAATATTGTGTCAAATAAAATATTGAATTGTATTCCTATGCCTTCAAAATTCCCCACCAAAGGTTCATTCATGTCTTTCACCTCATCCTTTGAAATATATACGGAATGAGGATCCAGATTTTTCATCATTTCAACGATAACATCTTCTATAAGTTTCTCCTGGTTAACTGTGTCAACATAATAAGCATCAATTAGTCTCACTACCTTATCAAGTTTTACAGTTTGCTCGGTCAGGTATTGTCCACTGGCTTCGGGTAGCAGGAATATTGCAATAGCCAATAGAATGAAACTGCCTTTCATATATTTCTTAAGTCTCTGCATATCAATTATTTTTTGCAAAGTTAACATAATTCTGCTTAGGGTTAAGAAGGATTCTGGGAACTTAAATAATATTACCTGTCTTAATATGATAGAAAAACATCTTAAGATTCCATAAGGATTCGGCAAGCGGGATGACAGGCAGGTAAAATTCTTAATTCATATTCTCACTCCCATTCGATAGTAGCAGGGGGTTTAGAACTGATATCATACACCACACGATTTATACCTTTCACTTTGTTAATAATATCATTGGACACACGGGCAAGAAATTCATGTGGTAAATGAGACCAGTCGGCTGTCATACCATCGGTAGATGATACAGCCCTGAGAACGACTACATTTTCATATGTCCTTTCATCGCCCATCACACCAACATAATGTACAGGTAAAAGAATAACTGCAGCTTGCCAAACCTGATCATAAAAACCATCCTTT
>JAUWMO010000259.1 GCA_030613125.1 Bacteroidota bacterium
TGGCTCATACCGAGGAACATTTCCAACTCTTTCCATTCATCATCAGAAGGCAGGTGCCATCCGGCAGGACAGGCTTCCATAGCCGCAGGCCAGTTGTACAATACCCCGTAGGTAGAATAATTTTCTGTGGCATTGGCTGCACTTACGCTTGTCCCCACGTAACCATAAACATAATAATATGGTGAGCCGATGGATCCAGACATTGAACGACTGACTTTGGGCAAATAAGCCAGGTTCTCCGCCATCCAGCATTGATTGCCGATCTTTACTGTTTTATAAACTATACTATCCCTTATATCAGTAAAATCCTCTCCGCAGGGAGGTAGCGCATAAAACGACCTTTCATTACCATATGTAATTCCAAAACTATTAGTAGCATAAGCCCGAACATAATAGGTCGTGTTAACATTAACCCCGGTAAGGTCACTTGTAAAACTCCCAGTCCCGCTGCCATCGCTTGTCTTGTTATCATTCACAGTTGGATTTGGGCTTGTACTCCAGCAGACTCCCCTGGCAGTGATGGCTGCTCCGCCGTCATCGGTGATATTACCCCCGCATTTTGCCGTATATTCTGTGATATCACTGACCTCCGATGTGGATACCCAGCCATCAAGAGTTGTGAAACTGGTCTCCTCTCCATAAATTGTTTCATCGCCAGCGTTTACATAGGCACGCACATAATATATGACTCCGGGTTCCAGGTTCACCAGTTCACTTGTAAAATCATTTAAAGCAGTGGCCTTACCAAGTGATGTTTTTTCGTTGGTAACGGAGGGTTGCTGGTCGGTGCTCCAGCAGTGGCCGTGGGCCGTTATGCCACCACCCAGGTCAACAATAGGTCCTTTAACAGTGGCACTTTTTGAAGTGATGGCCGACACCTCGCCGGTCACTACAGCCGGTTTGCCCTTAAATTCTTGCTTTTCACATGAACTCAAAAATATTCCTGTGAATAACATGCTAAAAAATAAACCTTTTAAGAAACTTTTTTTCATACGTTTAAAGTTTTATAAAATCTGAAATGAAAGAATGAATGAAAGAAAGATTATTTCTTTGATTAAAGTAATTTATAATATGTCAGCTGCAAACGATTGGGTGATTAATAAATCCTCTTATATATAGTATAAAAAAATCCGAATTTTTCCGGGTCTTTTACTGATAAGTTAGATAATAAATATTAGTCTGGGTCTGGGTCAGAAAAATTAACTGTAGCCGAAGCCGTGCAGTAGCCGTCCCAGTTAATATCTAAGGTCTTATTTCTAAGAAAAACGTAGGCGTTGTCAAGTGTCATTATTCTTTCGACAGGATTGTAAGCATCATTGGGGTTAGCCTGCCGGATCACAATGTATTTTTCATAATTATTATTATCTGTGTAATAAAAATCTATCCAGTTCTCACCCTTTCTTTTGGTACTGTACAGAATTCTTATTGTTCCTTCAAAGGTTCCCTCCTCAATAAGACCATCATGATTGAAATGGTCTGAAATGGTTAATGTAAATGGTAAAAACTCTCTTACCGAAGTTGAAGCAAGCCCGGTGCCTGTAACATCACCGGTGATAATAACATTTTCAGCTTCCGAGGCAGGTTTATCAGGTTTATCGGGTTTAGGCTTTTTTACTTTGAGGTTTTGGGCAGCATCAGGCTGATTTCCTTCTGTCAGGAACATTTCTTTTTTTTCGCATTGCACAAATAGAAGAATCATGCTAAATATGCATAGGATTTTGATGGATCTTTTAAAATTCATAACTTTAAAGTTTAAGTGGGTTAGAAAATTGAATTAAAAATTGTCACCTTTTTTTACTTATTTAATTGAATTTTATTGTAAAAACAAATATGGTGATTTTTATAGTGGGCTGTATAGCAGGCTGGTTACGAAAAATTATAATGATTGAGCAAAAAGTGTAGAAATTATAAATTTGTTACATGAAATTTAAAATATGTTACATAAAATTTAAAATATGTTACATAAGCCATTGGGAAAAAAGAGCATCTGGTTCCGGAAATTCAAATAAGGGTATATGTTATTCAAAATCGTTTATACATATTATTTCATTTATATAATTAAAAATCTAGATAATTTTTTTAACTTATATCTTTATTATTGCTGATAAGCACTTATTTAATCAATCATGCCTGATCTGGATTTATCGGATAATGAATTTAATGAACTTTCCAGAGATGAGAAATTCCTTCGGAAGCTGAGAAAGATCGTCGAATCAAACCTGGAAAACGAACAATTCGGGGTCGAATACCTGGCCGAAGCTATGGCCATGAGCCGGATCCAGGTGTACCGGAAACTTCGCAGGCTTACCAGGAAAAACATAAGTCAGTATATCCGGGAACTCCGGCTGGAACGGGCCATGGAATTGCTGAAAAAGGATGTGGCAAATGTGGCAGAGATCTCCTACCAGGTAGGATTCGGGAGCCCGGCGTATTTCAATAAATGTTTTAATGATTTTTATGGTTATCCTCCCGGTGAAGTAGTAAAAAAAAATCAGCAAGAAAGGGAATCTCCGGATGCTGTGATCACAAAAGAAGAAGAGGAAAATAAAAATATTTTGGTTCGGAAGAAAAAAAAGATTATTCGTGACCGATATATCTTGTATACATTCATTATCCTTTTGGTAGTAGTATTTATCATCGTAGGAGTAAGCTACTTTATCAAAGTGAATAGAATAGCCCCTCAAGTAAAATCAGCTACAGAAAAAACCATTGCAGTACTACCTTTCCGGAATGACAGTCCCGTTCCGGATTACGAATATTTCTTTAATGGTATGCAGGAAGAAATTTCAAATCAACTGCTGAAGATTGAAGATATAATTGTAAGACCAAGGCAATCGATGGAACAGTACCGCAATACTGAAAAAGACATACCCTTTATTGGAGAAGAATTGAATGTGGCATATATTCTTGAAGGCTCCGGACGGCTAATCAGAGATACCATCCGGATGTGGATCAAACTGACTGAAACAAAAACCAATAAACAGGTCTGGGGAGAACCATTTAACGTGCCGTATACCACCGATGCGATTTTTGACTTACAAGCCAGGGTTGCGAAAAAGGTCGCGGCCTCCATAGGGGCAGTCATTACACCGCTTGAGGAAAAGAGGATCGACTGTCAGCCCCTGGCTCCTATCGAAGGCTTTAGTTTACTTATGAGAGGGAGATCGGAAATATCTTATTACTGGAAAGGTTTGGGCCGCCATCATTTGGATAAAGCGATGGATCTGTATAATCAGGCGCTTGCGATCGATCCGGAAAGTGCCTATGCCCTGGCATCAAAAGGAGAGGTATTTTATCATAGAGACATGAACTTTGATTCTGCCATCTACTATTGCAAGAAGGCCATCAAACTTGAACCGGAGGCGGATTATGGATATTTTGTACTGGCAAACTGTTATCAGGGCATGGGAAAATTTAACCTCTCTATAGAGAATTTTTTAAAAATGATTGAACTGCGACCGAATTCCTCTGGACCCCTTGCGAAATTAGGTTATCTATATATAACCAAAAAGCAGGATGTAGTAAAAGGATTGCCATATCTTAAAAGATCAATCGAACTCCAATCTTTGCGTGAACTTGACTATCTGATAGCGAGTGAATGTTATTTTTATATCGGTGATTATGAAAAGGCAAAAGAATATGCAATGAAGTCATTTATTTTTGGAGATGTGTATACCAGTTGGGCTATCCGAATTTATAACCAGACATTAGCCCGCCAGAATAAAACGAGAGAAAGACTGCAATTTCTTGATTCTATATGTAGCATTACAAATTGTAAAGATATCTGTAATAAAGCGTATTGGTATTTAAATTTAGATCTGAATGATTTTGAACAGGCTGAAAAAGACTATGATCAGTTTATTGAAGCAGGAGGTGAGTTCAAGCTTCATGACAGCATATTTCTTGCCAATATGTATAAACAGCTGGGAAGGAATGAGGACTACCAAATGACCATTAACTACTGCCGGACACGGTATGAAGATCTGTTTGATGATAACAAAAAAAACTTTGATGCTATCGGAAGTCTTCTAAACATATATGCGATTCTGGATGAAAAAGAAAAGGCCCTGAAATACCTTTCCAAATTTGAAAAAACAGGTTTTCATTTTAGTACATTTGATTGGATTGAAATTTCCCCCATTTTTGAAAATATCAATGATGATCCGGAATTCAAAGCCATCATCAGGCGTGTCCATGAAAAAAAAGCGGTCATGAAGGCACAGATCAGAGAGATGGAGGCGGATGGACGGCTGTGAGAATCAGGATTTATTCCTTTACAATGTATAATTTGTCTGTATTAATTTCTGTCGAGGCGAGAGGATGCAATTGAAATAATCCCAAATTTGTCATTTGAATATTAATATGTTACTCATTATTAATTAGTTCAATGACAAAACGACAAAGAAAAATTAATCCCGAGGTTTTGGAAATAAGATTTTCTAATCCAATAGCTATCGGATGGGATTAAGCCGGATACACCTCTCAAACCCACGCACTTGTCATTCGTTCGCATACTCCCAATGACAATTCCGGGATAATATTATCCTGTAGGGATAACATATTACAACCAGAGACGTGAGTCCCTCTTTTAGAGATAAAAGAAAATGTAGTTCCGTCCGCGTACCGCTGAATCTTTAGCGGAGGCGCAAAGAACGATATGATTTTGTACCTTTAAAGAATACCTCCTGAAATTCTTTTAACACAGAACATTTCGTTCCTCTGGAACTCATTAATCTGTTCTTTTTTATTCCAGAGACTTACGACTTTAGCAAACAGATACACTGCCTACGGCAGTTTTAAAATTCAGAATTTGTGGTTCCGGGTCATGCGTTGCACAAAACAGGACTTTTTTAAAATTGGCTCTGTAACCCTTAATTTTACTGGGTTACTTTTTGAATTTGGGTGTTGCAACGCTGAAAATAGGGGAAGTAAAAAGTATCTTCGGAATACCGAAAGGCATTAACTTTTAAAAACGAAATACACTTTATAAGATTATCCCATAGGGATAAAATATTATAACCAGGGACGTAAGTCCCTTGATAATAATAATAAACAACGCCAGAGAAATAAAGTTCCGTCCGCGTGCCGC
>JAUWMO010000003.1 GCA_030613125.1 Bacteroidota bacterium
CAGGGAACTACCGCGCCGGTGCCACACTCTGACGATTCAGAATTATAATAAGCCAGGTGTGGGTAAATGCCACTGATATTTACCGGTTTTTCCGGTTTTTTATCGGGTGCCTGACATGAAATAAAAAAGATTAAAACTCCAGTGAATAAAAAATTGATTTTCATTGTTTTATTATATCTGTAATTTTAACTCATTTTCTACACTTCAAAAATACAACGATTTGTCAGACAAGACTATACGGGAATAAAAAAATTCTTTGGCACTACGTTTTTTGAAAATCATATGATTCCAAATCGTGAGTCATTATTATTATAAAGATAAGATTTTTAATATTGGAACTAACTGTAGAAGAAAAGTCAGACTAAATAGTGCTCGCAAGAAAACTCCAATTGCTGCGTTACGCTCGCCCGAAAATTGGTCATCCGTCAGCCGACGGACTCTCAATTTTCAGACTTCGCATCCCTGATAGCTATCGGGATGCACTTGAAGTTTTCTTATCAAGCACTTTTGCAAAATGCAAGTTTTCTTGCAGAGACTAAATAGAAAATAAGTAACGGTTATCAAAGTTTTATATAAATTTGTTGATAGAGAGACATTAAGCACCTAATACCATGAAAATACTTTCAACAAATATCAGTACTTGAAACTTGTATTGAAATTAATACATAATGATTGTATATCAATAAACAATTTTGAACTTAGTCACGCTGCAAGCGTGGCGATCTTCCCGATTTTCGGGAAACGAAGTGAGTAAATTCCTATACATTAAAATAATATATTAAAATCGTATGAAATGAAAAAACTAATTTTTATTTTGTTTGTGTTATCGAATGTTGCTTATGCACAGTATGAAGATTTTAAAATTGATGCTCTCCTTACTCCAAAGCATAAAGGAGTTGTAATTACTGTCGGAGGGGAACAGGCTGATATTCATGGATTTTCAAATGAGTCCATTCAATTGGCTGTGAATGCTTTGCCAGTTGAAGGCGGTACGGTAAAACTAAATGCAGGTATTTTCGAACTGAAAGATGCTGTACGTCTCCGGTCTAATGTAAAATTGATTGGATCAGGCCCTGCTACTATTTTGAAACGAGCTGAGGGTTTCAAATCAAGGCTGATTGATGATGCCGATATTGGGGAACTTAAGTTGATGGTGGAAGATGCTTCAGGTTTTGAGGCTGGTATGAGTGTACAGATATGGGATGAGCACTGGTCATCTTGTTGGAATGTGTCTGCCGGTGCTATTACTGACATCGCAGAAAATATACTTTATATTGATAGCTATCTGGTCAGGGATTATCGTGCCGACAAGAATGGATGGGTTTCTAATGCCGGTTCAGGAGTCTTGATAAAAGATGCTGAAAATGTTTTTGTATCAGATTTTGTAATAGATGGAAATAAAGAACATCATGAGTCGGTGGATGGGTGCAATGGAGGTGGTGTTGCAATTTTCAAATCAAGAAATGTAACCATTGACAAAATTCATGTAAAAGATTTTAACGGTGAGGGTATAACCTGGCAAATCACTGAAAATATTACCGTGCAAAATTGCGAGATCGAGGGTTCTGCCAATATGGGTATGCATCCCGGTACCGGATCTCCCAAATCAAGGATTCTGAATAATAACAGCCATCATAATTCCGTTGACGGCATGTTTATTTGCTGGCGCGTTCATCACAGCGTTGTAAAGGGCAATCAATTTCACCATAATGGCAGGTATGGAATATGTACAGGCCATAAAGATACCGATGTTATTTTTGAGGATAATCATATTTTTGAAAATGGTAGCGATGGCGTAAATCTCCGGAATGAAAATTCGCGAAATTCACCTCATCATAATACATTTACAAATAATTTAATCGAAAATAACGGCCAAAAAGGGGAGGGTTATGGCTTTGCTATTTATAGTGCCCCGCAATACCTGGTAATAAAAGATAATACTATTCGTGATACGGGCAAAGGAACTCAAAAAGCCGGAGTTTTTCTTCGAAATGATGCCCCGGAAGTAACGATAGAAGGCAACAAAATAAGCGGTCATGTGAAGGGCAATGTGATTGAAGAAAAGTAAATAATCATTACTGCAACAACTTAAAAAATATTAAATTTGATTTCTCTGACTGTGAAACCTCCCAACGAAGAAAAACTTAAATTGTAATGAGTAAAAGTAAAACAATCGCCTTATTTATCCTGCTTTTTACATTGAGCAGCATCTTTGTATCAGCCCAAAAACCTGATAACTTCAAGTATGAGGGCGGAGATGTACAACCACTCAAAAATGTGGTTCGAAATGAAAATCAATTCAATGGTTATACCAATTACTGGCATGATACCTACAATAACTGGTACCGGTATGGGAACCTGTTTAAAATGGTAATTTATGATTTAGAGAAGACCATCATGCAAAGCAAGGTGGATATTGCTGAAGATATGGGGATACCCGGGCTGGTGATGCAGGAGGGGTTTATAAGTGGTTTATTGTCAGAGCAATATATTTCATTAGACCAGCCATCTGTTGAAGAATTGGAAAGTGATCTCAAAAAGGGGAATGTTCTTGTTTTTGTTGATCCAGGCTCAGATGTTGGCGAAAAAGTCAGTGCAAAGTTGCCACAAAATATTTGGCCTGATAAACTGAAGAGTCATCAATATAATTCACCAGATCTTGTGATGGCAAATGCTTTTTATCTTGAACATGGTGATAAAAAATTATTTGTAGTTAGTTCAATAGAAAAAAATACACGTAATAAAATAAAAGGCCAAATCAACAACACAATAGAAATAATTAAAAAGTTTGATTTGTTTAAAGGCTGGTTTGGAGTTGAGACCTTGCTCAAAAGTGTAACATGTACAAAAGGACATCCATTAGAGGTTATCGGAGCAGGTATGAATGAAGGAAACAGTTGGTTTGTATTTAATGGCTACATGGATTTTCTGGCAAAAAACGAACTTGACAGGTGGATGAAGCAAGTGAAACTTCCTGTTATAACCGATGTAGGATTCTGGCCTATTTTCGGATGCAGGGATTATGACGGATTGCAGGTAGAGAGCATGTTCACCACGGAATCGTGGATTGATTATGCCCTGGAAAAGGGAGGATATGTATTTCGTCAGGTTTGGGATACTGCAGCCGACCCGTATAATTATGATGGTTATTTAGCCTCTGAAGGAAACAAGGAGCAAATTGACAATGAGAATGTTCCATTTATTTTAAGAACAGGAAAGTTGGATGAAGATGCACTATCAAGTATGGTACTTTTTATAGAGAAAGGCCGGACTTTAACCCGGGAATCTATGTGGGAGGCCATCCTTGACCGGCGTGAGGTTGGAGTTTTGGAACAGGGAAAAATGATGGGACCGGCATTGTACCGGAATGCCGTGCAAATGATGTTACTTGACAGAACATTTCTTGAAGAATATTTTGGAGACCGCATCAACCTGGAGGCCATTGTTGAAGGCTATGAATTGCAGGTGACAATTACAAATACCTCAGCAAGTTCTGTGTCAGGAACTTTGGAAATTTCACTTCCCTCTGATTTGAAAGTAAAAGGTAATTCATCGGTTTCTATAAACCTCCCATCAGGAAGTTCAAAAACCCAGCATTTCACTTTGCAGCCTGGAGCAGAGGCCATGGACTATACAAATCCTGTCGCAGTACATTACAAATGGAATGGAAAAAAGAAAAGTACACTGACTATTCTGGATTTACCGCCGGCCATTTCAGTACAACGCCTTTTATATGCTCATGCCCCTCAGGTAAGTTATCCGGTAACGATCCATAACTTCACCGGTAAATCTTCTTTCCCTGTAAAAGTTCAGGTAGTGGATGCTGATAATGAAAAGAAGGTAATTTATAAAACAAGTCAACCCTGTCAGACCGGAACAGGTACTTTTAAGGATATGTTGTTTGAGTTGGATGTGCCTGCCGGGAATTATAAAGTTAAGGTGTCTACCCTGGGAATTGATTATATCTCACAACTGGGTGTCGGCAAAGCAGAAGGAGCGCCTTACGCCTATGAGCTTGATTTAAACAACGATGGTGTCATGGAGTACCGTATGGAAAACGACAGTGTACAGATCACGCTTCTGGCGACTGGTGCAAGAGTAATTGAATATATTGTTAAGAGCCGTAACGATAATGTCCTTTTCAAACACTGGCCTGAGAAAGCCATTGATGATAAGCGCCCTTTCCGAAAAAGAGGCTATTATCCATATGGAGGGTTTGAGGATTTTCTCGGGCAGGCCAGTATGGAAACTCACCAGGTTTATGAAGCTGAAATTGTTAAAAAGGATGGCGATTATGTCCGGGTCAGGATGTGGACATATTATTTTGGCAACAAGCTGGAAAAGACATTCACCCTTTATGGGAATTCGCCTTTACTTGAAGTCCGTTATGCCCTGACATTTAAAAATCCGGAAGCCAATGTATTGGGTCCCCAGCCGATCCTCGAACTGGGACGAAAACACTGGACTGAAGATGTTTTTATAATTCCGGAGTTGGATGGCTTACATGAATACCGCATGAAGCCTGAAAAATATTTTGGTCGGTTATTTTTCCCGAAGGAAGGTTGGAATGCAGGCTATGATACTAAGGAAGACATTACTTTTGTTGGGGCTTTTCCTGTTGATCAACCATTGTTTCTTCACATGTGGATGAACCATCCCGATAATAATGATGCCCATCATTATTATGCTGAGTTTCAGCCATGGACACCCATATTTCAAAAAAGTACCATGTATTTTTCCTACTATATTTGGGGAGCTGGTGGACCATGGGAGAACGGAGTGAGAGCTTTAAGAGAGAGGAATTTGATTACCACGAGATAATACATTAAATCAGTTCACTAACTGAAAACAAAATACTTATGAAAAAGCACCTCTTTTATTTCTTAAACATCTTTATCCTTTTATTTATTACTGCACTAGGTTTTGGCAAAGGAGATAAAAATAAGGAATTGATAATTCACAAACTCGAACTGGGTTACCCATGTCCTGCCATACCTTTTTATCATTTTATTGCCGAAATACATTTACCCCAGGCTTCAATAATTGAAGTTGAGACAGCAGTAAATAATAAAATGCTTCGCTTCACAGACTTGCATAGGGCTGATGATATCACCGATATGAGCAGACCGGCTTTAAGCCATCGCCCCCCATCAGGCTATGGATTATCACAGGACGGAACTTTATATAAAAATCCCCATATAGTTGGTTGGGTTATGTGGGAACCAAGTGAAAAATATGAGATCCGCGTTAAGGTCCGAATAAAGAAAAATATTCACGGTTCAAAAGATGATGTATATTTGACTGCTACCAGAACTCTAACTGCACCAACAGGAGTCCCGGTTTTTGACAAAGCCTGGAAGAACTATAAAGCTCTGGTAATTTCTGAAACGGCAGGATTGGATCGTAAGGAAGAACCCGTTGAGGTTTTACTTCCCTTTTACCCCGATGAGGCACAACATCTCACTCGTGAAGTGCGGGTTGTATCTGTTGATCCGGAGACCTATGCTTTAACAGAAGTACCCAGCCAGGTTTACGATATTAAAAGATTCCTGAAAGAAGATGATCTTGCTCCGGATGATAACGGAAATCCCACTCGTGAAATCCCCCTTTGGATGCCTACGGTCACTGCACGTGTTGCATTTCTTGCTGATGTACCGGCAAAATCAAGCAAGGTATTTTTAGTTTATTACAATAATGAGGATGCCATTGCCAAAATGTATAAAACCGATCTTCGGGTACAGGGAGAGGCTCCCGGACTCAAAATTGATAACAGTATCTATTCAATTGTATTGCATCCAAATTCGGGCCATTTGGATCAAATTACACTGAAAAGTAAACCTCAAACACCATTGTTTCACAGAATGGAAACAAATGGAGCAATACACTGGAATCCGGGTGCTTATACACCGCCCCGCCCCTGGACCCATACTGCTGACTGGAAGCCTCCTAAACATATAAAATTCATGGCTGGTCCTATAATCTCAACTGCTGAAATGTGGGATCACTTAAGGGAACTCCCGGAAGTAGATGCCTCTGTACGTTATGAGTTTTATCCGGGTTTACCTTATTTTGTCAGTACTACAACAATGAGAATAAACAAAAGGATTGATTGTATCGCACTTCGAAATGGGGAAATTGTATTTAAACGTGAGCAGATGACTCATGCTGCCTGGTATGATGTTATTAGTGATAGTGTCATTGTATATGATGTAACTAAAATGCCTGACCTTACCGATCTGTTCATGGAGGCTGATGTTCCCTGGATTACGTTTTACAATGAAGAAACCGGGATTGGGTTTTGTGGTATCCAGCTAAGCTATGCCAACGCAGGACTGGAATCAAAACCACGATTGCTTAATCCATATATGTACATTGTTGGAGGGCCATGGATCTATTGGGCGCGTGCATTGTCTTTAAGTTTTTTATCATCGAATATGCAACAGGTAATTCCTGCTTTAAAAGGTAATTTCTTTGCAGAGAAATGGGCCTACCTTACTTACGAGATTGATAAGGGCGCAACACCATATAAACCAATCCTTGATTGGCAAAAACGCCTGACCAATCCTTTGCGGGTTCGCCTGGTTGAAGAGGTAGATGAACGGGTATCCAGGACTGTTCACGAAATATATATTGATGAGGGCAAAAGTGGCTGGGAAGACCGGGAAACTGGCAGACACTAATTTTTTTAAATTACTCTTTCCTTTCAGACTTTATAAATTGGAATTGCTATCCAACATAAATATATAATTAAAATGAAAAAAAAATTTAATCGTAGGGATTTTATGAAAATCACTACTGCCGTGGCCGGAGGCTATGTGTTTTCCCATTTAGGAATGGCCCAATCATATCTGAATGAAGAAAAATCTCTCCGTATAGGTTTTGTAGGAGTTGGCGACCGCGGTTCTTATCATCTTGATGCGGCACTTGGCATTGAAGGAGTTGTCGTTCCGGCTGTTTGTGATATAAAAGATGCTCATCTGTACCGCGCAAAAAGATGGGTTGAAGATTCCGGGCAACCAACTCCAGCTTTATACGGGAAATCCGATACAGATTTCGTGAGAATGTGTGAGCAGGAAGATCTGGATGTTGTTATATGCTCAACTTCATGGAAATGGCATGCGCCGGTATGTCTGGCTGCCATGAAAAACGGGAAACACGCGGTTAGTGAAGTTCCCATTATTCTTACTCTCGACGAAGCCTGGGAAGTTGTGGAAACTTCTGAGAAAACAGGCAAGTGGGCAACCCTGGCTCTTGAACAGGCATTGCTTGAATCGCATTATGCTATGGCTGTTTTGAATATGATACAGCAGGGTGTATTTGGTAATATAATACATATTGTAGGCGGTTATGTGCATGATCTCAGGATGGTAAAGTTTAATCCTGAAGCGGAACCCTGGCGGTTGCAACATTCTGTTGACCGAAACGGAAACCTTTACCCTGATCACCCCATGAATAAGATCATTGCCATGATGGACATAAATCATGGTGACAGGTTGGATTATCTTGTTTCTGTGAGTTCAGGCGCCGCCATGCTCAATGAATATGCTGAACAATATTATGGGAATGCTCATCCTTACGCCACGCAAAAAATGACCCAGGGTGATACCAATGTAAGCCTTATGCGTACAGTTAAAGGCAAACTCATTACATTGAATTTTGACACCAATACACCTCATCCAAGAGGCATTTTTAAAGTTCAGGGAACCAAAGGAGCTTTTATACAGGGCAGCGGACTAGGTTCCCATGTGTATATTGATGGTATAAGTCCTGAATCACATCAATGGGAAGACTCCGAAAAGTGGTTACAGGAATACCAGCACCCACTGGTAAAAAATTATAACCCTGCCCCAAGAAAAAATGCTATCCGGGGACATGGAAGCCAGGGAAAAGTAACGCCACTGACCTGGCACCTGCTTGTAAAAGCCCTTCGTGAGGATAAAATGCCATTTTTTAATGTTTATGATTCTGTAACAAGCAGCGCTGTTTCCCCATTATCCGAAATGTCAGTGGCCAATAAAGGCCAGTCGGTATCTTTTCCTGATTTTACAAGAGGTGAATGGGAAAAGCAGCCACCTATAAGTTTCATTTAAAAAACTAACTAAACAACTATGCACTGAAGGTACATAGGTTTAAATATGAACACGAATGAAATTCGTTTAAAATTGCAATGAAATTGCATAGTTTCAACTAACAACTTAGACCAATAAGCTATTCCTATGAAAGACTTTATTCTCATTACAATACGGTTAAGGATGGGATATTACCTGTGGAAATTACTCGTTCTCCTTTTTTTAATGGCATTATTTAACGGTAATCTTCTTTCATGTAAGCAAATCCCGGAAAAAAAAACCGGTCAAATGGTTCAACCTGAAGCAGATCAGTCATATTCTCTGCAAAATGATCCAATGGTATTGCAACCAGGACCTGCCCAGGGAGATTCTCTCCTGACCAATCCTCCGGGATTCCACTGGCCACAGGAAAACGGAGATGCAGGTTTTATACTTGAAATTTCAAAAAACAATGGTTTTACCGGCAGTGACCAGTTATTGAAAAAGGCTAAAAAAGATGGGATCCTAATTCCTTCTTCTTTGTCAGAAGCACCAGAGGTTTATAAAGGAACTAATTCCTGGTTAATTGCAGGTTTACCACTTCCTCTTCACAGGCCATCATTTGTCCTTGAAAAAGGAAACTGGTATTGGCGCTGGAGGTCAGTAACAAATAGCAGAAAAATTTCTGCTCCTTCCGCACCCATACAATTCACTGTTTCTAAAAAAAGTATTGAATATAAAGTTCCCCCTCTAAAAGAGTTATTTGCCCGAATTCCGAAAATGCATCCCAGACTCTTTGTCCGTCCGGAAAATCTTGACAGTTTACGTATGCTTCAAACTTCAAGTAAGCCTCATAGAGATCTTTTTTCCCGTATTTCCGATTATGCCGATACACTTCTGCTTATACCAATTAATCAGGAACCCGATTTTCTGCCTCAGGGCGGAGATTTTCCATACAAAATATGGCGCGACTATTATGATCAGGCCAGGAAATCAGGACAAATTCTCGATTTTCTTAGCTTCTGTTATATGATGACCGGTGAAGAAAAATATGCAGAACGAACCAAACAATGGCTGTTCAGTTTTGTAAAATGGGATCCTGAGGGCCCCAGTTCCATGGATTCTAACGACGAGGTGGCCATGCCAATACTGCTAAATGGAGCCAGGGCATATGACTGGATATATGATTATCTGAGTGAGGATGAACGTTCAGCAATAAGAGATATGCTGGTGATAAGAGGAGAACAAGCTTTCTTAAGGTGGCAAAATGGTAATTATCATTATAAGCCATATAGCAGTCATACTACCAGATTGGTTAGTTATATGAGTCAGGTTGGTATAATTCTGTATGGTGAGGCAAATGAGGCTGAAAAGTGGCTTGGTTACCTTATTCCTATGGTAACTACTTTTTACCCTCCATGGGGGGGAAGGGATGGGGGCTACTCGGAAGGTCCCAGTTACTGGATGATGTACTTCAACTACATGCTGCAGTCTGCCTATTGTATTCAGAGCGCAATGAGTCTTGATATATTGAAAAAAGAGTTTTACCGGAACAATGGCTGGTATAAAATCTATGCTTATCCCTACTATGGAGCAATGCGTCCTTTTGGAGATACAGGGATCGGGCATTACTGGCCGGCCGATAAGATGAATCTTTACCGGTTGGCTTCAATATTTAATAATTCATACTTCCGCTGGAGAGCTGACATGAGCCAGCCCGATGAAATGCCTGTTGCTGAAACAATAATTCCCACAGGTATAATGAGCTTTTTTTGGTTAGATGAAGGTGCGGATGCAGTCAAACCCGTTCCACCTGACAATTTGCCGGGTTCCCGTCTCTTTCGCGATATAGGTCTTGTTGCATTTCATGAAGATCCGGGCAATCCTGATGAGACCTATTTCCTGTTAAAAAGTTCTCCGTATGGTTCATGGAGCCATATTCATGCAGATCAGAATTCATTTTATATTCAGGGATTTGGTGAAGCTCTTGCCATTCAGTCAGGGTATTACCCTCATTATGGCCATCCCCATCATAAAGAATGGACATGGAAAACACATGCCCATAATTCCATACTTATTGATGGAGTTGGACAAAAAATACGTGACAGAGCTTCACGTGGAAAAATAATCGCCTTCAGAACAGGTAATGGGGAGCCTGGAAGTATTGATTATGCAGCAGGAGATGCCACAGCAGCATATTCAGGCCGGCTGAATAAATTTATTCGTCATGTATATTATTTTCGGCCTAGAGATTTTCTTTTAATTGATGAGCTTGAAGCGCCAGAGCCGGTTCGTTATGACTGGTTATTGCATTCCCTGGAAAAAATGGAAATTGACAAAAAAAATAAAGAAGTTACAATACGAAAAGGACAAGCCATTTTGGTATTGAAATTTTTATTCCCTGAAGACCTGGAGTTCTCGCAAACAAATAAATTTATAACCGAACCCGGTTTGTCGTATCCTGAAGGCTATGCCTATCCTGACCAATGGCACCTTAGGGTCTCTACAATAAACAGGTCTAAAGCTGCAAGCTTTATTGTAAGGATGAAGGTCAGGTCTGTGAACAACCAGAACTATAAGTAAAGTAAGTATCATTTCAAACTCTCAATTAATAAAACCGAATAAAAAAAGTCAACAAACAATAAAACAAAAAGCTTTAAGTCATGAAAATTAACATTTTTACGAGAAGAAAGTTTATTATTAGCGCTTCTGCAGGAACAGCCGGTGCCTTATTATCATACAAGGTGCCTGTATTCGGAATTTCAAATAAAGTGTCGGTTTCTGAACTCGCTCTTAAGGGTGGCAAACCTGTCAGGACCGATGACTGGATGAAATGGCCGGTATGGAATTCTGATGCTGAAGAACCAATGTTATCCGTCCTTAGAAGTGGAAACTGGTACCGCGGATGGGGTACTAAAGTTACCGGATTTGAAAATAAATATGCTGATCTGATTGGGGCCAAACGTGTCCTTGCGACGGCGAGTGGAACAACCGCTTTAGAAACAGCCCTTCATGTTATGGGAGTTGATGCAGGTGATGAGGTCATTGTGTCTCCTTATACCTTTATTGCGACCTATAATGTGGTTTTTAATCAAAAAGCGCTTCCGGTTTTTGCTGATACCGATCAGGAAACATTCAACATTAATCCACATAAGATTGAAGAGAAGATTACGGAACGCACCAAAGCCATCCTTCCTGTACATATTCTTGGCCTGCCAGCTGATATGAGACGGATTATGGCAATTGCCAGGAGGAACAATCTTGTTGTGATTGAAGATGCCTGCCAGGCTTGGCTGGCTGAATATGAGGGAAAAAAATGTGGCACATTGGGAGATTTGGGATGTTTTAGTTTCCAGAATTCCAAAAATATTCCTTCGGGAGAAGGAGGGGCTGTTGCAGGGAATAATGATAAGATTATGGACCTTTGCTATTCTTACCATAATTGTGGCCGGGCATATGGCAAAACTATGTCTGAGTTCAGCGGTTACCCCTTTCGTGGAGGGAACAAAAGAATGACGGAGTTTCAGGCGGTTATATTAATGTCACAGATGAAGCGGGCGAAAAGGGATGCGGATAAACGTCTGGAAAATGCCTTATATCTGGACTCAAAATTAAAAGATATTCCCGGGATCATTACATATAAACTAGCAGATGGGGCAACCCGCTCGGCTTATCACCTTTATCCGTTCCGGTATAAAAAAGAGTATTTTGATGATCTGCCGAGGGAGAAATTTCTTGCTGCTCTTACTGCAGAAGGAATTCCTTGTTCGGAAGGGTATGGACCACAATATAATGACGGTTTGATAGAGGAAGCTTTGAATTCTAAAGGGTATAAAAGACTGTTTTCAAAGCAAAGATTGAACACTTACCGGGAGGAACTAAAAAATCTACCCGATAACGATCAGTTAACCCGGGAGGCTGTCTGGTTTTTTCAGAACATGTTGCTGGCTGACCGTAAAGATATGGACGATATTGTAAATTCAATACAAAAAGTATTTGAAAACCGAAAGCAATTGCTTTGATCATTCATAGAAAACCACGTCCTTGTGCCTCCGCTTCCACCTTCGCGAAAGCTTCGGTAGGACGAGGAATGTTATTCGTCACAAGATGTGACTCATTAGGTTTTCACTCTCCGCCTATATATAAATAAAAAATATGAATATCCAATAACAATAATATATGTATAAGAATGCAGTACTGTCCGACTAAAATAATTAAAAGAAGCAGGGGTATGGCAACATACAATAATTATCTATATTTCTGACAACGGTATTGCCTTTCCAGGCACTAAAACGAACCTTTATGATCCCTCCATGCGATTACCCTGCATTATTAAACTACCTCATTCAAAATTCATTAATACTGTTAGTGATGCAATAGTCACATGGGCTGATCTGGCCCCAACAATACTGGATTTATGTGACGCCATTCCGAAAAAGTATAGTTTTCAGGGTCGATCATTTAAGGAGGTCTTCGGCCAAGAAAAAGCGAATGGCTGGGATACCATATACGCTTCTCATACTTTTCATGAAATTACCATGTATTATCCCATGAGGGTAATTCAAACACGCAAATACAAATTGATCTGGAACATTGCATCAGGACTGGATTTCCCCCACGCCAGTGATTTATTGGCATCCCCAACCTGGCAGAAAGCAATAAATCAACCGGAAAAACCATATGGAAAAAGAAAAATTGCTGATTGTCTGAAAAGACCAGCTTTTGAGTTATATGATCTTCAAAACAATCCTGATGAAACAGATAATTTGTCATATAAACCCTAATATTCCGGAGTCGTAAATAAACTTAAGGGAAAAATCAAAGCCTTTCAAAAAAGGACCAAAGATCCATGGATTATCAAATGGAAGCATGAATAACAGTTTGCCTTCTTAAAACCCTGTCGGGGTTAAAAACACTTTATAGTAAAGCGACTTTCCAAGTCGCTAACGACTCTTCCAAAGCTCCAAAGCTCCGAAGGAGTTCCTGTGGGAGAATGCCTTAGGTAGAATACCTTCGGCAGGAGAGTCGTTATACTAAGAAAAAAACCAACAGGGTTGCTGCTCGAACCCTGAGTCAAGAGGCTATATGAAAATAAAGATAAATGAATAACCCCGCCTCCAGATAGTTATCGGGATGGCGGGGATTAAGATGAATAACTAATATCGGGCGGGGAATATAAACCCATGATTTAATCCCCTGAAAGCCGGACTCTGATTTCCCCTAAGTTGTTTTCAAACTTCCATGCCGGAATTCTTAGTTCAATACGTTTCAATCCTTCTATCTGACGGTCGAGTTCCAGCGGTGCCGGGTGTAAGGAAACTACTGAAATGGTAAAATCAGGATGTGACAGATTTTCCAGTTTAAGTTTTTTCCCGTCTTGTTTTAAAACGGCTCCCCCTTTAACAATTTCTACATCGGCAGTTGTCATCAATTGCCAGGTAATCATTTTTGTTTTTTCTGAAAGTTCGAGTTTATCTTCAATAAGTAACGATGTTGGGCTGTCTTTTACAAACCTTCTTTTAACGCTTTTAAGCTGCCCTTCAAAAGTTGGGGTCATGTCGATGGTAACTTCCGGGTTGTTGCCTGTTTTAAAGCGGGCAATTGTTGCTTTTCCGTCAACAACATGGAACTGGTTGTTTACTGAAATTGTGCTGTGCCCGAAATTATTTTTGGTGAGTAATGTCCAGCGTTCACAATCCTGGCAGCGCTCCCATAAATTAAAGCCGGTTTTTTCGAGTTCGTGATATGACTGATTGCCCGGATCAACTACCCAGCGTACTCCGTTTAATTCAAAAATGAATGAGCCACCATCCATATTTCCGTGATTAACAGAACCCCTTCCACCTTTTCCACCAAAATAATATTGGTGTGGGTCATCTTCTCCTCCGGTAAAAATTACAATTGGATTTGCCCCTTCGCCTTTCCAGGCGGTGGGCATTTTAACTTCATTTTCCCCCTCATACTGAGAGAGCCAAACCAATCCGGCGCTCGCGTTGCGAGATAATTTGCCCATTTCCTCCGGCGAACGTAAGAACCTTTCTTTTTCGAAAAACACTTTATTGCCGGTTTTTGCAGCGAACCAGGCCAGTGTTATGTCGCCATTTTTACTTCTTGAGACTCCACAGTCGGCAAAATTGTAATACCATCCGGACGGTGCATTACACAACACCCTAAATACAGAGCTTTCCATAAACGAAGGATATTCAGCCAAACCAAAATCGGTGCCAAATGCACTTTCAAACATGGCTGCAGTTAATACTGTAAAACCGGTTCCGTAACCCCAGTAAGTAGACCCTTCAGGGTAAACACCATCGGGGCCATATTCCACCAAAGCATATGGCATTCCGTCCAGTGCACGGCTGATAGTTTTTACAGCCAGTTCCAGGTCTTTTTCGGCAATGGTAATTGCAGCGGCAATCATTCCGCCGTGGCACACCTGATTCCAGTTGTTGGTGCCTGTAACCCAACCGGTATTTCCTTTTTTATTATAACTCGGTTTTATCCCTTTTTCAATCAATGCCGTTTTGGCCAGTTCGATGGTTGATTTGGGTAGTTTCCCGGCAGTCCAGTCGAGGGCAAAAGCCACTGCCATCGACATTTCTGCCACATCGAGGTAGTGCGATGGGTTCCAGTCGGAAAAATTACAAACTGCAACCACTTCTTCGTTTATGCGCTGTAATATTTTTGGGTCTTTCTCAATGCGGTAAACCATGCCCAGCATGTTAATGCGGTATAGCATTTCTCTGGAAACTCCAAGCAGCCTGCGACCGGTTTTAATTCTTTCCAGCAGAGGTTGTTTTTGAATTTTGGCTGCATTTAACTGAATGGCTTTATACATGTTCTGAATAACCGGATCGGTTTTCAGTTTTTTCTTTAGATTTTTTTCAATGGTGGAATTAAGTACCAGACGGGGACTTTGTTTACGCAGATTTCTTTTCAGGTATTGGACCGACATTGGGTTCTGCAATTTTGGTATCTCTTCGCCGGCAGATTTCGATGATGGATTGTTTACATTGGCTGTTGCAATAATTGGAACAATTAAAACAAAGCATAAAAAACTTAGCAGGTAATTAAATTTTAATTTCATTTTAGTTGGTTTTAGCTTTTTTCATTATTTAAGTCTATTCCTTAGCGCCAATTTTGAGTCCACTCCGAAAAGTTTTTTTTGCCACAAAGACACGAAAGCACAAAGATACACAAAAGTTAAGGTACTGGAAATAAACCCTTTGTGAATTTTAGTGTCTTAGTGTTTTAGTGGCATTTTCTTTTTTTGACTTTTCGGAGAGGACTCAATTTTTAAAGTTATTTTATCCAGATATTCCGGTTGAAGAGATATATTCTTCATATAATTTCCCCACAGTAAACTGGAATAATCCCATAAACTATTGATATACAAAACAGAACCTCTCTCATTTAAATTAAACCGGCAGGCTTTAGTCCCCTTGTCCAGTACACCTAACTGGTTGTTGGCCAGGGTAATTAAAGTGTACGAATAAATGTATTCTTTCAACGAACGGGCAATATTGCTCAAAGGTAATTCCTTTTCCATGCCATGGTAATAAAAATTTTTGTTATCAAATTCCCATGCGTGCTCCGGATATTCCCTGTATTTCATCTGAACCTTGTAAGTAATATCTATATCACCTTCAGGCACGCCCAGGTGCATTGCCGGGTAAGCCGTCCAGTATGCATCCCTCTTCCACGCCAGCTTTTTAAAAGCCGGTCCGGTGAGGAATTTTATTCCCAACTCCTGTACTTTTTTACCTCCCGGAGCTCCTTGCAGGCTGTACTGAATTTGAATGGTTCCATTATCGTCTATAACGAGATGATAATCCACTGCAATTTTTCCGTACTTTCCTTTTATAAAAATATTAGCGATACCCTCCTTAATTTCGTATTTTACATCATCCGGATGCCAGTTTGTTCCCAGGTCATCCATCGAAATGGTGGAATAATACGGACGAGTACCCGGGACTTTCAGGTTCAACCAGGGTCCTGATTTAATCAGTGTGTCTGTACCAATACAAAAATCATTGATCAAACCACTTTGCTTGTTGAGAATAAAAGTAAATGCCTTACCTGTGAAAAGCACTATAGAATCATTATCTGAAACTACCATTCTACCGGGCTGGCAAACAGGTAATTCCATTTTTTTGGCTCCCAGGCATAAATTGTACTCATCAACCAGGCAGGTATCGTTCCGGTAAAATTGAAGTTTGATGTTCTCACCATTTTGCCAGTCGTTCCCGGCAATGTTAATGGTTCCCTTTTGGTGTGGTGGAATACTCGTCTTTTTCATTATGCCTGTTTGATCCCGATACCACCATTTTATGCTTAACTCGTTAAGGTCTGTATGGTCGAACCTGTTATGCACCGGTATACTTATTGTTGCTCCTGGATGAAAATCTTCTATTGTTTTAGTGAGGACCCTGACAGGGGAATAAGCTTTTTTAGTATTCCAGAATTCCGGTTTCTTACGCCTCCAGGTATCGATGATACCCCATTCGCCATAACCTACACAATGTCCTTCGTAAATCGCAGGCAACACATTTTTGTCCATCTTACCCCACCAGTCGGTAAAGCCTGACAGTGTATCCGGGAGCATAAAGGTTTCATCAATATAACCCCAGATTGCTCCACCAAGACCCCCTTTAGATTCAAAAATATTTATCCACATACTGTCGAGGCTTTGTCCCCAAAAATTTCTGACATTCGGGTCAAGTTTTAAGGTTGGTTTATTGTAGCAGGCCACATGTGCCCATTCGTCATACAGGGCCGGCATGTCATCATATTCAAAACCTTTTGTGGATAGGCCCCATTGGCTCAAATCACCGCTTACAGGAGGATAATGCATGCTTAAGATTTCAAAGCACTTTACAGTATCAGGAACATTTCCCGGATAACTGAACATAACAGGACGGGTTGGGTCAGTTCTTTTAACGAATTCATATGCCAGTTTAAAATTCCCGTCATACATATTCTCATTACCAACCGACCAGATAATAACTGACGGATGGTTTCGGTGATAATGCAACATTTCCTCAACCTGTGAAAGGTGTTGATCAATAAACTCAGGGCCTGACTGTTTTACTGAGCTATAATCTTTTGTTCTGTGCGTGTTTACAAAGCAAACGGCTGATTCATCTTCAACGTAAATACCAAATTCATCACAATAAGCCAGAAAAGTTTCTGATGGAGGATAATGAGAAGTACGGATAAAATTCATATTGGCTTCTTTGGCGAGCAATACGTCCTTCTTATCGTATTTAGGTGTGGTTGTCCTTCCCAGGAGCGGATGAATATCATGACGGCAGGCGCCCCGGAGTTTCACAGGGCTTCCGTTCACAAAAAGCTTATTATCTTTTACTTCCACTTCCCTGAAACCGATTTTTTGCGTTTTAGAATACAAGCTTTTACCGACAGGGTCAGACAATTCGGCGACGAGGGTATAAAGCCTGGGATGTTCGGCGTCCCACTTAAAGGGCTTCGACACAGAAATGGTAATGGTTTGTTTTTCCCCTGTAAGTTCAAATCGACTTTTCGCCAGGCTGACTTTCCTGCCTGCCGGATCGTACAACCTGAAAATAAGTGAAGTATTTGTCTGAATAGCAGGCTGAACCTGAATAATCAGATTTGCATCCTGGTAGCTTTCATCCAGATCAGTTTCTACATATAAATAATTTAAATGATTTTCAGGCAAAGCCATCAACCAAACGCTCCGTAAAATTCCCCCTATCTGGTGTTTTGCATAACCACTGCCATAGGAAATTTCATCTCTTTTATCTGTGATCTCAACTGTGAGTTCTGCTAATTCACCAGGATTTACAAAATCGGTGATGTTACATTCCCAGGCTGTAAATCCTCCGTAATGCTCACGTACAAAATGACCGTTCACCCAAACACGGGTGTAGCTGTAAACACCATCGAACTTAAGTTTAACAACTTTGTTTTTGTAATCAGCCGGGATACTGATGGTTGTTTTGTAGGCATACGGAACATCATGTTTGATGGCAAAGCCCTGCATGGCACATTCGCCCGGCACCTGGATATCCTGCCAGTTTTCGGCTGAAACCTCGTATTTCCAGAACTCTTCAGGCGGATTCATAGAGAATTTCCAGTAACCATTCAAAGATATCAAAGGATTTGTCGTACCGTACACCTTTAATCCTTCCTTACTATCATGATTTATCCTGCCACATCCCAATAAAAAAAAAGCTATAAGTAAAACAAAGCCAAATGTCGTTTTCACTAGATTAGATTTTTTTAAACAATAATTAACCCGGGTTCAACTTCAGATGAACAAATATATATCTAATTACACAAACTTAATTAACGTGAGTTCGATATATTAAATATTGATAAACATTAAATTCAACTGCATTATTCAGAAAATATTGGTAATGTAAAAAATATTAACTTTGTAATGAGAGGATAGTAAGATGACAAAAGAAGAACTGTTACATAATGTTAAACAAACCGTGCTTGCATTTGATAAAAATGCAACGGTAATTTTATTTGGGTCACGGGCACGTGGAGATTATAGTGATTTATCAGATTGGGATTTCTTATTATTATTTAATCATGATGTAGATTCCCGTCTGATGCGTAAAGTTCGTGATAAGCTATTTGAAACAGAATTGGAAAGTGATCAGATATTTAGTTCAATAATCCACTCGAAGTTTCAATGGGAAGCTATGAAAATAACCCCTTTTTATAAGAATGTGATCAAAGAGGGTATCAGGATATGACGTATTCTAATGAAGATCTTATAGAATATAGAAAAAGGAGAGCCTTTGAAAGTTTTGAAGAGGCAAAACTATTAGCAGAGAAGGACCATTGGAATACTGTAACCAATAGATTATACTATTCATGTTTTTACATTCTTACTGCTCTTTTTGCTAAAGACTCCATAAATACTTCAACTCATAACGGTGTTAAATCTGAGTTTCATAGAAGATATATTAAAACCGGTCTTATAGATCCAAAATTCGGTAAAACATATAACGACCTGTTCAACAGAAGACAAATTGGTGATTATGAGGATTTTCAAACTTTTACTGAAGATGATATAAAATCTCTGATATCTGAAACAGAAATTCTTCTTAATAAAATCGACACATTACTATAAAAACTTTGCCAATCGGCTAGTATATGAAGCGTACGGAGCGATAGCGGAACGATTTCATATACATTGTTAACTTCTGATATTCTAGTATTCTTTTAATTTGATTTAAGAACAAATCCTTTTGTTTTCTTGCTTGAAACTAACTATATATCCAGCCTTACCAGCGTAATACCTGCCCCGCCCCTGTCGGGGTGCTCATCATGATATGAATGGACAATATCCATGGCTGAAAGAAATTCCCGGATCATCTGCCTTAATATTCCGTTTCCCTTACCATGAAGGATACTCAGGTCTTTTGACTCTACCATAACTGCATCATCAATAAAGTCCTGAACCATTTGCAGGGCTTCGTCAGCCCTTTTACCCCGTACATCAAGATTGGGATGAAAACTGAGGCGTCGTTTGTATAGCCCGGTAGCAATGAGATCAGAAGGTTGCGGGTTCCGCGTAAGATCTTTAAACTCTGACTTGCCAATCTTTTTGATCTTTTCCCCGGGAAGGGTTGTAGTCATATGCCCAAATGCAACAATGTAGTTTTTACCATGTGTTTCAAGTACTTCACCCACCATTTCCTGTCCTTCCAATTTTACCTTATCTCCTACCCTAATTGCCGGATCTTTTTCTATCTCCCCTGCCTTACGGATCTCTTCCTCCTCTCTCCTCACTTCATGATTTGCACTTTTAACTTTGACCTTTTTACTTTGATCGTTTAGCAGTCTGATCTTTTTTTCAATCCTGTCCTCATTATCGGATGTTCTCCCCTTCAAATTCTCTCTCGTTTTTTCCAGTTCTTTTCT
Organism: Bacteroidota bacterium; assembly: GCA_030613125.1. Taxonomy (GTDB): domain Bacteria; phylum Bacteroidota; class Bacteroidia; order Bacteroidales; family VadinHA17; genus JAUWMO01. The sequence continues at coordinate 19,971 of JAUWMO010000003.1, forward strand.
TGCTCTTCTGGTCTGTTCTTTTTCTGCCTGCGTTTCTTTAATAACTCTGATCGTTTTTTCAATTTTCCTGTTCACGCCGCTTAATAACTCTTCTGCCTCCTTTTGGGCATTCTCAAGTATCTCTTTCTTCTGGCTTTTGATTAAGCTCAGTTCTCCGGCATATTTTTCAAGGATCTCTTCCAGTTTTTTTTCGGCTTTACGAATCCTGGACCGTTTATTTTCCCAATATTTTTTATCACGGGCAATCTCGCGCAGGTGCTTATCAAAATGAATATGTTCTTCACCAACTCCTTTGGTGGCATCTTTCAGTATATTCTCTGGTAATCCAATTCCACGGGCAATTTCAAATGCAAAAGAGCTTCCGGGTTTACCAATAAACAATTTATACAAGGGTTTCATCATTTGATGATCAAACAGCATGGCACCATTCTCAATACCATTAACTGAAGAAGCAAAATGTTTGAGATTTGAGTAATGGGTGGTGATAATCCCAAAAATGTTTTGTTCATTTAGTCTGCCCAGTATAGCCTGAGCAATTGCTCCTCCCAGCATAGGTTCAGTTCCTGTGCCAAATTCATCTATTAATATAAGTGTACTATCATCAGCATTCTTCAAAAAGTATTTCATATTCAACAGATGTGAACTGTAAGTGCTCAAATCATTTTCAATGGATTGTTCATCACCAAAATCCAGGAAAATCTTATTAAATACGCCAAATCTGGAATTCTCATTAACAGGGACAGGTAGTCCGCACTGGAACATATACTGCAGTAAACCGACTGTCTGTAGGCAAACCGATTTACCTCCGGCATTTGGCCCTGAGATAAGCAGAATATGCTTTTCTTCACTTAACCGGATATCAAGTGGGACAACTTCTTTCCCTGATTCGATAAAATTCAGGTAAAGTATTGGGTGAACAGCTTTTTCCCATTCTATTGCAGGATTATCTTCTATTCCCGGTATTACCGCCTTGAACTTCCGGGCCATTATAGCTTTTGACCGGATAAAATCAATGACCCCAAGGAATAGAAAAGAAGCATTGATCTCATCAAGGTATGGCCGGATTGAGTCAGCAAAAGAAGTAAGTATTCTAATGATCTCTCTTTTCTCTGCATATTCCAGTTCTTTTATCTCATTATTCATTTCCACTATTTCAGCCGGTTCAACAAAGGATGTTTTACCTGAAGCTGACTCATCATGGACTAATCCCCCAATTTTTCTTTTATCAGATGAACGTAATGGGATTACCATCCTGCCATTACGCATTGTAAGTTCCGTACCATCCTCTACCAGACCTTGTTCTCTTGCCCTCTTCAGGATAGAATGCATCCGGGAAGAGACCTTTGCCGATCTTTCTTTCAGGCTTTTCCTTAAACGTCCCAGATCAGGCGATGCATTATCCTTTATTTTTCCCTTGCTGGTAATTATCCTGTTAACTGACTCAAGAATAAAGGGATACACATTTACTTCTTTCGTCATTTTTTTTAACACCGGATATTTATCTCCTTCTTCACCTTTGAAAAATACCAGTACTGATCTTATAACTTCCTGAGATAACTTAAGTTCAAACAGTTCATGGACTTCCAAAAAAGTTCCTTCAATGTGTATCTTTTTCATAACTGCAGTCAGGTCATAATAATTGTCAACAGGGAACACCCTGTCAGAATTCAGGATCTCAAGAAATTCGGAGGTCTGTCTGTGTAAAATTTTAATTTCCCGGGTATCTGTAATAAAATGCATTGACCTTACCTGTTCCCGGCCTAATTCAAAAAGGCAGGATCCGTCTAATATTTCCCTGATCCGGTTAAATCCTATTTTATTTTCAAAATTATCGGGATAAATCACATGGATTGGTATTACAAAAACCTTTCCTGCAAAATTAGTAAAAGTAATTACAACTCTTTTGATCAGGGAATCTCAGAATTATAGCCTTAATAATTGCACTTCAGGTTATTTCTTCATAAATTAGCTAACAAAAACGAATCTGACTTTTTACTATTTAGAGTCTGTCTATAAACTATAAATTGTTGATAATTAGGATAAAAAGTCCATTGCTACAACAAAATTCCTTTGTAAATTACTAAAAAAAAAGGAATGAAACTATTTGAAGATTTTAAGATTAAGTTCGAAAGGCCTGATTGGTCAAGGAATCTGGAGTTAGGATTAATTGACACCATCTTAGAACAGCATCCTCACCTTATCACCTTATTGGAAGAAGACATAACCAGGGGGCAGAAATCAAGTGTATTTGGCAGGAAAGACACTCCAAGTGTTGAACAAATAGTGCGTGCTGCTATTTACAAGGAATTAAAAGGGTTGGAATATAGGGAATTAGAATATCATCAGACAGACTCGAGGATATGTGCGACGTTTATAAAGATAGATGATTTGCGACCATATAGTTTTCAGGTTTATCATAAATACATCTCTCAAATATCGTCGGACAACTTGCAGAAATTGTTGGTAGAACTCAACAAGATAGCCATAAATGAAGGATTGGAAGATATAGAAAAGCTCAGGCAAGACAGTACCATTGTGGAGACGAACATACATTACCCGACCAACAACTCAATACTTTGGGATTGTATCAAAGAAGCCCACCGGTTATTAGGGCATTTGAGCGAAGAGATTAACACGTTTAGTTACCGCGATTATACTACACAGGCTAAAAAGACATATTACAAGATCAACATTATAAAAGGGCAGGATAAACGAGTAGAGTTGTTCCGTAAGCAGTTGGTACTATTTGTAAAGACCATCAACCAGGTATCGAACGTGATAAAAAAAAATCCATTCTGCGGCATTGAAGCCATGGCGCTTATATTACAACTTGAAAGGCACCTTGAAGTGATGAATTTGGTGTATGATATGGTTTACCTTAAGGAAATAAAAGGAGAAAAGGTGCCCAATGAGTCAAAAATATATTCGATATACGAACAACATACAGATATAATCGTGAAAGGGGGCCGCGAAGTAAAGTTCGGACATAAGGTTGACCTATGTAGTGGCAAAAGCAACCTGGTACTTAACTGCCAAGTGTTGCGGGGCAATCCGTCCGATACAGAATTATTTGCACCGACCGTTGATGCCATCGTCGACAATTATTGCAAAGTACCAAGAGATTATGCAACCGATGGCGGATATGCATCGTTGGTTAACCAAAACCATGCAAAAGAAAAAGGAATAACCAATATAGTGTTCAATAAAGTTGTGGGAAGCCTTCAAAACATTGCTAGCAGCAAAAATATCGAAACACGGCTGAAAAAGTGGCGAAGCGGAATGGAAGCTGTCATTTCAAACATAAAACGGGGATATAATCTTGCCTGCTGCACGTGGAAAGGTTGGGAACACTTTGTAGCTAAAGTATTATGGAGTATAATAGCATACAATATCAGGGTAATGACAACCCTGGTTGTCTCGCGGATCTAGGTCAAGAAAAGAAAAACTTACTAACCCCCTTAAAACTGTAAGGGGAACAGGATAAGTATGCACTAAAAGTTGAAATATGCAGTGTTTTAATAGAAATATTGAGTATCACTGACAGTATTGAGCAGTAAGAACAAAACAACGTATATTATTTAGAATGACTCTAAGTATTAAAGGGAAAATAATCCAATTTCATCGACTTTATAGACAGACACTATTTAGAGGAGTTGGGTCAGAGGGAATAAGTTTTATTTAATACATTCACTATCCATGAAGCGGCGAAAATTCTTTGAAAAATCACTAATTGGGGGAATGGCTTTGTCTGCCTTTCCTTTCCTTGGAAAAAGCAATCATCATTATCTCCCGTCCGAATTCCCCACACGAAAACTGGGTAAAACAGGTGAAAAGCTGTCAATTATCGGATTTGGCGGGATAATGGTAGCTAATACTGAGCAATCGAAGGCAAATAGTATGGTTGCCAGGGCATTTGAGATGGGAATTAATTATTTTGATGTTGCACCTTCCTATGGTAATGCTGAGGACCAGTTAGGACCGGCACTGGAACCATACAGGAATAAAAGTTTTCTTGCTTGCAAGACTCTTGAACGTGATAAAGCAGGTGCAAAAAAAGAGATGGAGGAGTCACTAAAAAACCTAAAAACAGATTATTTTGATTTGTACCAGTTACATGCCCTTACAAAAAGAGATGATGTTGAAAAAGCTTTCGGACCTGACGGTGCCATGGAAACCTTTCTAAAAGCAAAGAAGGAAGGCAAAATCCGTTACATTGGGTTTTCTGCCCATTCCCAGGAAGCTGCCCTGCTGGCAATGGAAAAATTTGATTTCGATACAATTCTGTTTCCAATAAATTTTGTATGCTGGCACCAGGGGAGTTTCGGACCGCAGGTAGTTAAAAAAGCCCGGGAAAAAGGAATGGGGATTCTGGCCCTGAAAAGTCTGGCCTTTACAAGAATTCCTGAAGGTGAGAAAAAACCTTATGAAAGGCTCTGGTATATTCCAATTGAAGACAAAAAAACTGCTGACCTGTCATTGCGGTTTACATTGTCACAGGGAGTCACTGCGGCAATTCCTCCGGGGGATCACCAGTTCTGGGATATAGCCCTGAAAATTGCACAAAATTATACACCACCTGACCAGAAGGAACTTTCAGAATTAAAAGAAATATCATCAGGCATTGCACCCCTGTTTAAAGCCTGATCAATAATATCCTTCGATAAAACAAGATTATTTTACTAAAATATTTTTAGGTTACTTTATTTTTTCTAACTTTGTACTGCAAAGTTCTTTTAATTTCAATAGTATTCTAATAACATGTTATTCAGAGTTGAATTTATGACTTAATCTTGATTTAAAATTTTCAAGGCATGAAACCCTCATCCTGCCAGGCCAAAACAAAAAAAAATGAGTAAATTTTATAAGGGTTCCACGGAAACAGAAATGATAAGTTTAAAATATAGAATGTAATTATCATATTTATAGTTGTTTAAATAAAGCTTTATACTTATGAAAAACCAACAGGATTACCTAAATGACCTCAGGCAGATCAGATCCATTATGGAACGATCTTCGAGATTCCTTTCACTTAGTGGTTATTCCGGGATTTTTGCAGGCATTATTGCTCTGGCCGGTGGTATATTTGCATTCTGGTATCTGCACGATTCCGGTTTTCTGACAGTAAATGAGATTTATCTGTCTTCAGGTATCCTTGCTGACAAAATTGTACGGTTTTTATTTTATGATGGGTTGATCGTCCTGATCCTGGCTTTAGTTTCATCACTGTTTTTTTCATGGTTGAAAGCAAAACGCCTTGGGTTACATTTATGGGATCATACTACTAAAAGAGTACTGGTTAATCTTGCTATTCCCATTATGGCAGGAGGGATATTTACTGTAATGGTGATGATTAATAATCAACTTTACCTGATTGCACCCGTTACATTATTATTTTATGGAATGGCTCTGCTTAATGCCGGAAATTATACATTAAGTGAAGTCAGGTACCTTGGTATGGCAGAGATTGCAACCGGAATTTTTGCTACAATTTTTCTGAGATATGGACTCTATTTCTGGATATTCGGGTTTGGTATCCTGCATATTGCATATGGCTTGATAATGCACTTCAGGTATGATGTAAATCGGGAAGGGTAATATAATAGTCAGATGGTAGTAATTAGGTAGTAATTAAGTGGTAATTAGGTGGTAATTGAGTGGTCATTGAGAAACATGGAATGTTGGAAGAATGTTCGTGAGACTAGCTTTCTACAACGTAGAATGCTTTAGTCGAACAATCCCGATAGCGAAGCTCATCGGGAGAATAATGGAATGTCATCCCGAACCGCAGGGAGGGATCTCCTCAACTATGTAATTCTGACTATTTTAGATAGTAATAAATTCAGGGAGATTCTTCGACTCAATTCGTCGCTCAGGATCCAATGTTCAGGCAATGAAAAAAAAAATTATGAAAAACCCAATCAAAGGTTTGAATAAAATCTTCGACAGCAGGGTCAGGCTTGGAATAATGTCAGCACTGGTTGTTAATGACTGGCTGGACTTTAATTCGCTCAAGGAATTGCTTGAGGTAACTGACGGGAATCTTGCCAGTCATCTTAAAGCCCTCGAAAAACATGAATATATTAAATTTAAGAAACAATTTATCGGACGTAAACCCCATACTTCATATCGCAGTACAACCAAAGGGAAAAATGCTATCACCTTCCATTTGAATGCTCTTGAAAAACTGATCAAAAATGAATAAATTTTTTTACAAATATACTTTGTATTACAAAGTTCTTTTTATAATTATTAAATTCTATTTAAAATGGGAACAATTAAAGAAAACACTCAAAAGATTTCTTCATCGGTAATGATGAAGATGGTAATTATAGGGATAGTTATCCTGACTCTGTTGATTCCAGCAGGAATGATCAAAAACCTGATAAGGGAAAGGGAAGAGTTCAGGAGAGCAACGAAGATGGAGATCCAGGATAAATGGGGAAAAGATCAAACAATTTCGGGACCCATTATTACTATTCCCTACCTCCGCCGTATAAGGGAAAAAGACATTCTGGTAAAACACAAGGCATACATATATATTTTACCTGAAAAATTGAAAATAACCGGAAACATTGAACCTGAAATCAGGTACAGAAGTATTCATAAAGTGGTTGTTTACAATACAAATCTTACAATTACAGGACACTTTGAAAAGGGCCGGGAAATTCTCAATAATATTCCTTTAGAAGATATTCAATGGAAAGAAATAAAAATTGATTTTGGTGTTTCCGATATGCGGGGAATACAGAAGGAGATTCAAATATTTCTTGATGAAAAAACTATAATTACAAAATCAGGTGCTTCAACTGATAGTCCGATTAAACAAGGATTTCACGGATCATCGTATATGGATATAAATACACTTGACAATCCGTATAATTTCCGCATCGAAATAAGCCTCAATGGAAGTGGTTCCCTGAATTTCATTCCCCTGGGAAAAACCACTGATGTCCGGTTATCTTCAGAATGGATGGATCCGGCATTTTACGGAGCATTTCTGCCAGATGACCGGACTATAGATAATAATGGGTTTTCTGCACACTGGACCATCCTTCATTATAACAGGAACTATCCCCAGATCTGGTTGAACCAAAAATATGAGACCAGTCCGTCATCCTTCGGGGTCAGTTTATTTCTTCCTGTTGATGAATACCAGAAAACAATGCGCTCAGTTAAGTACGCTATTCTTTTTCTAACGCTGACCTTTACTTTGTTTTTCTTTATCGAGGTTCTTAACCAAAAAAAGGTTCATCCGGTACAATACCTGATGGTTGGAGCCTCATTAATAGTTTTTTACATCCTCCTTCTGTCATTATCAGAACACATAGGATTTTTGGTAGCTTATTTAATTTCAGCAGCAGCAATTATTCTGCAGATTAGCCTTTTCATATATATGATAATTAACTCCCTGAAATTGACCCTGTTAACATCTGTAATCTTAACTGCATTGTATAGTTATCTTTTTGTATTGCTTCAAATACAAGACTATGCCTTACTAATAGGAAGTGTTGGTTTATTTGTTATACTGGGAATTATAATGTATTTATCAAAGAATATCAACTGGTACAAACCTATTTCTACAGGGGAAAGTTGAATAAGAGAAATGTCATCCCGAACCGCAGGGAGGGATCTCCTTAACTATGGAATTCTGACTGCTTTAAATAGTTATAAAACTTAAGGAGATCCTTCGACTCACTTCGTTCGCTCAGGATGACAAATCAATATTCAGGTTAACAATATATTTGCCGACTAAACCATTTGATGCGAGGACAGAGTTCATGCAAATGACCCACCTACGCAAGCTTCGGGCGCCTATGCTAAAGCTTGTGCCTCCGTCCTCGCCGTCGCGTAGCCGCTATGGCGAAGCACGGTAAAGCTACGGCGACACGCGGACAGCGACAGCATGCGGACAGGCACGAATGATTGCGAGTCTCGAAAAACTACCAAATCATAGATTTGGTAGTTTTTCGGGATGAATGACAGAATCAGTCTTCAGACAGTGAGCATATTATTCCGTTATCCCAACCAGGTTCAGCATAAAAGCATATTCCAGTGCCGTTTCCTTATATCTCCTGAAACGTCCGGACACTCCGCCATGACCTGCCTCCATATTTATTTTAAACACCAATAAGTTATTATCTGTTTTCATATCCCGTAGTTTGGCAACCCATTTTGCCGGCTCCCAATATTGGACCTGAGAATCCCAGTAACCGGTTGTCACCAGGATATTAGGATAATCCATATCCTGCACGTTATCGTAAGGTGAATAGGACATCATATAGTTATAATATTCCTTTTCATTTGGATTCCCCCACTCATCATATTCAGAAGATGTTAAAGGTATTGACGAATCCAGCATGGTGGTTACCACGTCTACCCAGGGAACAGATGCCACAACACCTTTATACAGGTCAGGCCGCATATTCAGAATAGCACCAATCAGCAGACCTCCTGCACTTCCTCCCATGGCAAACAGATGGTCAGGATTTGTATATTGTTTTTCAATAAGATATTCCGCACAGGTATTGAAGTCGGTAAAAGTGTTTTTCTTTTCCAACAATTTCCCATTTTCATACCACCAGCGTCCCATTTCACTACCACCCCTGATATGGGCAATGGCATACACAAATCCTCGATCAAGGAGGGTTAACCTGACAGAACTAAAATAAGCCTCCATTGAAGACCCATAAGAACCATAACCATAAAGCATAGTCGGATTGGATCCATCCAATTTTAAACCTTTTTTATATACAAGTGAGACAGGCACTTCAATCCCATCTTCAGCAGTGGCATACAAGCGTTTTGCCACATAATTATTTTTGTCAAAATCTCCTAAGACATCTTCTTCTTTTAACAAATTCTTTTCTTTGCTAACCATATTGAAATCAATGGTTGAAATAGGTGTGGTCAATGAAGAATATATATACCTGAGCTGATCGGTGTCAAATTCAGGATTTGCAGATATCCAAGCAAGATATGTTTCTTCCCCGAAATCAACAAAATAATCTTCGCTCCCATCCCAGCTTATCAAGCGCAAATTTGTTAGTCCCTTAATCCTTTCACTAACAACCAGATAATCCTTGAATATTTCAAATCCCTGCAACAGAACATCATTCCGGTGAGGGATCACATCCGTCCAATTTTCTTTAGTAAGTTTGTTAATAGATGTTCTCATTAGTTTAAAATTCAGAGCACCATCTTTGTTGGTACGGATATAGAAATGATCTTCATAATGAACTATATGATATTCATGATCTTTTTCCCTGTTTTGTACAATCCGGAACTCACCTGTTGGATCGGAAGCATCAAGTATCCTGTATTCTGTTGACAGTGTTTGAGAAGATCCAATCACGAGATATTTTTTTGATTTTGTTTTAGAAACAAATGTTCCAAAGGTCTCATCCTTTTCATAATACACCTCCACAGGAGAGTTTGATCCCAGCACATAGCGATTTATCCTGTCAGATCTGAGTGTTACCGGATCTTTGGTACTATAGAAAACTGTTTTGTTATCATGGGCCCAGGTCACCCCACCTGTAGTATTAGAAATCTGGTCTGCCAGTAGTTCACCTGTTTCAAGGTTCTTGAAATAAATTGTGTATCGACGCCTGCTTACTGTATCGACACCATATGCAAGTGTTTTTGAATCTTCACTAACATTCACTCCCACAACCTGGAAAAAATCATGTCCTTTAGCCAAAAGATTAACATTGAGCATTATTTCTTCTTTGGCTTCCAGGTTTCCTTTTTTCCTGCAATACAATGGATATTCATTCCCTTTTTCATATCTGGTATAATAAAAGTATCCATTCCTTTTTACAGGAACAGACTCATCGTCCTGTTTTATCCTGCCAATAATCTCTTCAAACAGTTTCTTCTGGAAAGCTTCTGTATGATTCATCACCGCATTTGTATAGGCATTCTCAGCATTTAGGTAATCCAGCACTTTCTGTGTTTGTTTATCAACCGCCTCGGCATTCTTTTGCTCATCTGTGAGCCTCATCCACAAATAATTATCTACCCTGGTGTCATCATGGATAGTTAATTCTTTTGGGCTTTTCTCTGCAACCGGAGGTTTCATATCAACTGTTCTTGGTTTAGGGTTACATGCCCATATAAACAGTATTAAAATACCTGTAATAATTATTTTCAGATTTTGGGTTTGGTTTTTCATCTGCTACATGTTTAATTTTTTTTTTCATCTACACACGTTAATTAAACAAAACACTTAGATAAGTCAAAACTCCAGACTAATAAAAAAGGCCGTGACCGGATTAAATCTGGATCTATAATCCGATTTATTAACATCCGACAGATCAGGTATCTCAGTGGGACTCCAGAAATAGACACTTCCCTCTTCCCTGTACATCAGCATTTCAACATTCGTTTCAATTGAAAAAGAGAGTGGGGTTTTAGTTTCAAACTTAACTCCTAAAGTTGGTGAAATTCCTATACCAAGTTTGTTTATATCATACTTTTCATAACTTGGATTTAAATTATTATTTCTTTCTTCGACCAGATTTCCTCCCATAATTTTAAGATCAACAGCAATGTATGGTTTTATCCAGGAATTCAAAAAACCCCTTTGATAGCCCAGTCCGAATTCTATTTCCGAATAATTTCCGCTTGATTCAGACTGAGAGTTATCTATTTTATCAATCTTTTGAAAGTAGTTGAAATTAAAACGGATAGCATTCTTGTTAAAATGCCTTTTATAACTTAATCCATGCAAAAAATTCAGGTAATACTTTTTCCCTCCTTCAACCACATAACGATTTTTCACACTTAATAAATTGAAAGAAAACTCATTCTTAGGAAGCTCGATTTCCTCCTGTCCTTTAACCGGGAAGGAAATAAATATTATACTTAGAATGGTAAAAAAATATTTCATTGATTTTTATTGAGAAAGGTAAAAATACATATTTACATGCCATTTACAAACAGAAGACAAGATGGTTTCAATAATTTACATTAAATTGAATTGATCTGATTCTTCAGCTTAAGCAAAGGAACAATCAATAATAAAAGTACAGAAATAGTAAAGAGCCCCCATCCTACTCCAAACCTGTCGGCCATAAAACCGGCAACAAGAGTTAAATTCAGGGCATATCTCAGATTTCCGGATCTTTCAGCCATTACACCTGATTTCCTGGAGGCCAGGGAGGTGTTAATATATATATTACAAATGAGATGATGCAAAAAGTTCACTCTTCTTAAAGTGAGGAAATGGTTATATTTACACTGCACAAACCTGATAATTACTAAATATGCTGACAATTGATTAACTGACTAATTACGTATTACTTATTACTTATTGCTTTTTACGATTCAAATACTTTACAAAACAACATGAAACGAGTATGAACTTAGGAGCTGTCTTAAAAGTAGCCTAAAGGCATCATTCCATACTTGATACGAAATCTCTATCACCTAAAACCAGAGGTTTATGGATTCCCGCGTTATTCGCTACGCTCATGAGGGCTAAAGCCGTTCGCGGGAATGATGTATAATCTGACTTTTGAGACAGTCCTGGTCTCATGAAAGCATTAATTAAAAATTTTAAACGGATGAAGACAAGGCAATTTGGAAATACCGATTTAATGGTGAGTGAAGCAGGTTTCGGTGCATGGGCAATTGGTGGTCCGGCAATGGCAGGAGATATTGCGATTGGTTGGGGGAAAACTGATGATGACACATCAATAAAAGCTCTGAAAAAAGCAGCTGATCTGGGAGTTAACTTTTTCGACACTGCTGATTTTTACGGATTGGGACACTCTGAGGAACTGATTGGTAAAGTGTTTGGAAAAGGTCCTTCAATAATTGTTGCCACAAAAGTTGGTCACAGATTAGCCTCAGATAATTCCATCTTTGTTGACTACTCAAAAAATTACATTCTGAGGGCCTGTGAAAAAAGTTTAAAAAGATTGAAACGTGAATATCTTGACTATTACCAGCTTCATACTGCCAAGGTTCATGATCTTGAGAACAGTGAATGCATTGAGGCTATGGAAAGTTTAAAGAAACAGGGCAAAATCAGGTATTGGGGAGTCTCTCTGAATACTTATGATCCATATCCGGAAGCTGATTTTTTAATAAAAAATAGTATGGGGTCAGGATTTCAGATTGTGTTTAACATACTAAATCAAAGGGCAAGAAAATTATTGGATTCAGCATATCGAAATGAATTCGGAATAATTGCAAGAATGCCTCTTCAATTTGGTCTGCTTGCTAATAAATTCAGATTAGCTTCAAAATTTAGTAAAAATGATCACAGAGCATTCCGCTTGAACAAGAGAATATTAAAAAAAGTACTTCCTGAACTAAAAAAGATATGGCCTGTAAAAGAACATTATAATATTACTCCTGTTTCACTGAGTTTAAGTTTCATCATGAGTTTCAAGGAAGTTTCCACTGTTATCCCAGGCATTAAAAATGCTGATCAGGCTTTTGAAAACGCAACAGGGATTACTGTTATCAAAGAGGAAGATAAGAGGTTTTTAGTTGATCTCTATGACCATAAACTGTGGAAACTGGTTGAATTCCTGGAAAAAGAAGAGATTTGAATACTCCCGAAAAATCCTCCTGCTTTCTTTTCTATTCAACATACAATACAAGCCCTTTCATATATTCTCCTTCCGGATGGTAAATACTCACAGGATGATCAGCTGGCTGGCTCAGATTATGCAGGATCCGAACTGACCTCCCCGTATTGGCTGCAGCAACAAATACTGATTTCCTGAAATTTTCCCTGCTTACTACCTGAGAGCATGAAAAAGTAAACAGGAAACCTCCGGGACGGATGGAATTTATGGCTTTTGCATTTAACCTTTTGTAGCCCTGTAATGCCTGATGCAATACATTTTGATGTTTTGCAAAAGCCGGAGGATCCAGTATTATCAAATCATATTTGTTATCCGATTCATCCAGATATTTAAAGGCATCGGCAGTAAAAGCCTTATGGCGGGATGAACCCGGAAAGTTTAATTCCACATTTGTCTCTGCCAGTTTAATAGCTGAAGCAGAACTATCAACTGTATGTACAAGATTGGCATCTCCCCTGAGTGCATATACAGAAAACCCTCCTGAATAACCAAACATATTCAAAACTTTTCTATCAATGGAATATTCTTGTACCAATTTCCTGTTTTCTCTCTGATCAATATAAAAACCTGTCTTTTGACCTGATTCACAATCAATTTTAAAGATATTACCGTACTCTTTTACAGGTTTTATACTCTCTTTTCCAAATACCCATCCATCAAGAGGTTCAACAGGTGCTTTATAGGGAAGGGTTTTCTGGCTTTTATCATAAATGGAAAGCAATTTTTTCCCTATGATTTCAGAAAAAATGTCAAACAGGATATCCCTTATAAGATACATACCAACAGAATGAAACTGGACTACCAGAGTACCATCATAATAATCTGCAATCAATCCCGGCATTCCGTCTCCTTCTGCATTTACAATACGGTAAACATTTGTTGACGCCGAGTTTGCCAGTCCAATAATTTGCCGGTATTTAAAAGATTCGGCAATTTTAATGTACCAGAATTCCCTGTCCGGTTCCTTATCTTCAAAAGACAAAACTCTTACTGCAATAGATCCGACCTGATAATGGCCCATGGCCAGAAATTCCCCTTTATTATCAAAGACTTTCACAATGTCACCATCTTTGGGGTTTCCAATCATTTTTTTTATAGCTCCTGAAAAAATCCAGGGATGATATCTCCGTAGTGACTGATCTTTTCCTGATTTCAGGATAACCTGCTTAAGATAGGGCATATCTTAAGTTTAGAAGTTGATTGTAAATTTCATAACAGGCCCAGGCATCAGTGGCAGCATAATTTAGCTGTTGGGGAATGAGTTTGACAGACTCCCAATTTGACAGTTGTTGTGACTTCGAAATTTTGAATTTCAGAATATTA
>JAUWMO010000222.1 GCA_030613125.1 Bacteroidota bacterium
TTTTATGATGTACCGGAGAACTGGTTCTTGCATATATATCAAAAGCAATACCCAGTTTCTCAAATGAATCTTTATTAAGTTTGTGGAATTTGTCCACAATATTCTGAGGGGCAACTCCTTCCTGACGGGCCTTAAGTGTTATAGGTATACCATGTTCGTCCGAGCCACAAATTGAAAGTACATCTTTCCCTTTAAGACGCAGATACCTTGTGTAGATGTCAGACGGAATATAAACACCTGCCAGATGTCCAATGTGTAAAGGTCCGTTAGCATATGGCAATGCAGAAGTGATCAGGTATCTTTTAAAATCCTTCATGGTTCAATTTTTTTGCTGGTATGATTTGGTCGGTAAAAAGTCCGGTAAAGATAGTTAAGAAAAAGCAGGTTTGTTATTCGGGGTTCGGTTTTTATTTTCAAGAAACGGTTGTAAAACAGTTGGTCGTGAGCCATTAACCCTGAAAGAAAACGTAAATGGTAAAGAATTTCAGAATATTTAGATAAATTTGGAAGAAAACTGAAAATTATCCTGTTTAAAATGAAAAAGAAAAACAGACTTGGAGAGATTGGTGAAGACATTGCGGTCAGATATTTAGTGAGGAATAGGTACAAAATATTGAACAGGAACTGGAGATTTGATAAAAAGGAAATAGATATAGTTGCTGAAAAGGATAACAAGCTGATTATTGTGGAAGTGAAAGCACGGACCGATGCTGGTTTTGAGAAACCCGGAGACATAGTTAATAAGCGTAAAGAAAACTTCCTGGTTGAAGCTGCTGATGCCTTTATTAAAGAATTTGATATAGATATGGAAACCAGATTTGATGTTATTTTTGTTTTTTTTAGTGGTGGAAATCCTGCAATTGAGCATATTGAAAAAGCATTTTACCCTACATATTAAGGAAAGGAAAAATGACTGAAATGCACCAAATTAACTAAATAGAAAAATTTGAATTAATTATGAATATCGAGTCTGTACGTGAATATTGTTTGAACATGAAGGGTGTTACTGAAAGTTTCCCTTTTGATGAAACAACTCTGGTATTTAAAGTAATTGGAAAAATATTTGCTCTGGTTAACCTTGACGGGGATCCTTCAATAAACCTGAAATGTGATCCTGAAAAAGCTGTTTTGTTGAGAGAACAATACGAATCAGTAATTCCGGGATATCATATGAATAAGAAACATTGGAATACAATACGCATTGATAGTATGTTGCCAGAACATCTGATAAAGGAATGGATTGATGATTCATACAGGCTGGTAGTGTTAAAAATGTCCAAAACTGGCCGGAAAAAACTGGGTATGGATTGACAGGATGTGAATATTCATTATCAATTTAAAATTTCAAAAATGAAAAAGATCAGAAATTATTTCTTTCAGGGATTGCTCTTTATTGCTCCCGTAGGATTGACTGTGTATATCATTTACCTGATTTTTGATGTTACACACAAAATGCTACAGAACCAGATCAGGCCTTTACTACCTTTTGATATTCCTTTTTTGAATATTTTAATTCTGATTACAATTTTCATTATTGTAACAATGACAGGACTTTTAGGTCAAACATTTATTTTTAAACCGGTACAGAATGTAGTTATCAGAGCTTTTGAAAAAGTTCCGGTCATTAAATTTATATACTCTTCATTAAAGGATATCATGTCGGCTTTTGTTGGTAAGGAAAAAAAGTTTAACCGGCCTGTCCTTGTGAAGGTGAACCATATTACTAACCTTGAAAAACTTGGATTTATAACTCAGGAAGATCTTAGTAATATGGGTATTGGGAACAAAAAAGTTGCTGTTTATTTTCCACATTCATATAACTTTTCAGGAGAAATGTTTATTGTTCCTTCTGATCAGGTTACACCGCTTGATATTCCTGCTGCCGAAGCTATGAAATTTATTGTGTCAGGCGGGGTAATACAAATTGAAACTAATTGAATATTAAATAATAAAAACTACAAAATGAATAGTTCAGCTTTTAATAAATCTTTGTTGTGGGCAGTTTTTGCTGTGACAATAACCTTAAATCTGGTAGCACAGGATTTTGACACTCTGCCATTGCCATTTAAAACCATTAATATTATTAATACCTCTCCGGTTAAAAGCCAGTCACGTACAGGAACCTGTTGGGCTTTTGCGACTACTTCATTTATTGAAACAGAGCTCCTGAAGATGGGAAAAGGTGAATATGATCTGTCTGAGATGTATACTGTAAAATATGCCTATATGGATAAGGGCGATCTCTATGTCCGGTTTCACGGAATGGCAAACTTTGGGCCCGGTGGTCAAGCGCACGATGTAATGAACCAGGTTAGAAAATATGGTTTTGTTCCCGAGGAATTCTATCATGGGATTCAATATGGTGAAGAAAAACATAACCATAGTGAATTAAATACAGTATTAAACAATTTTCTTGACGGAGTGATCAAGGCAAGACAAATAACACCGGTATGGAAAAATGCTTTTGCCGGAATTTTAGATACGTACCTTGGTAAAGTGCCTGAATTTTTCGCTTTTGAAGATAAAAATTTAACTCCAAAAGAGTTCACAGCCCACCTGGGATTCAATCCGGATGATTACGTTGAACTTACTTCTTATATGCACCATCCGTATTATGAGAAATTTATCCTTGAAGTACCTGATAACTGGTCAAATGATCTTTATTATAACCTGCCGGTTGATGACCTGATGGATGTGGTCGTTTATGCATTAAAAAATGATTATTCGTTAGTATGGGATGGTGATATGAGCGATAGAGGGTTTTCCCATAAAAAAGGATTGGCTGTGGTTCCTGAAAGAGACTGGGATGATATGTCTGATGAAGAGAAAGAACAAACTTTTATGCAGCCAATCTCCGAAAAAAACATATCACAGATGATGAGGCAGAATTTGTTTGATAATTTTAAAATAACTGACGATCATCTCATGCATCTTACCGGTCTGGTAGAGGATGAAAACGGAACATATTTTTATCTTACAAAGAATTCATGGGGAGAAGAGAGTAATGATTTCGGAGGGTTCTTGTTTATATCAGACTCTTATATACGTTTACATACCATAGCAATTATGGTACATAAAAAGGCCATACCGGAAAAAATTGCCAAAAAAATCGGATTATAATTGATAACTTTGGATAAGACCAGATTGGATCGAATGGAATTAATCTATCATAAGATTACATCCCCTTATATCGCTCTGGTCAAACCTGCCGAGGACTTCAAAATTATTCTCATTTGTGAGCTTCCCAATATCCTGGGTTTCAATGAATGAGCACGAGTTGAGATTGGCAAGATCAATAATATTTAATCCGCCGGAACGTCCTTTTTCAACATAACGGAACGGATCGTACAGATCCCTGATCAAAATTTTCATCCATGGGGGTGTTTGAAATATACCGTTTCCTTTTGAATATGCCTGGGATAACAGTTCTGTCATACCGTACTCTGAATGAATAACAGTCAAATTTAACTTTTTAGAAAGAATCTGATGCAATTCTTTTCGGATGATCTCCTTTCTCCGTCCTTTCATTCCACCGGTTTCCATAACAACAGATTCGCTAAGATCCGGTGATATCTTCTCAGCAAGGTTTAACAGTGCAAAACTAACGCCAAATAGTATAATTGTCCTGTCATTTCTTTTCTTAAGATAATGCAGTTTTTCGAGAAGTTTATTATAATCGTCAGGATAGAAACCGCTGTATGGACTGTTTGTTTCTTTGACCAACCTGTCAACCATGTAAATCAGGGATGATCCTTCTCTTTCAAGATATGAGGGAAGCAAAGCCAGTAAATAGTATTTCATGGGATCACCATAAAAAATTTGAAAGGCAGATAAAAAACTTTCCTCATAAAGAGATAAATCGGTAACATAATGTTTACTTGTTTCAGGTCCGGTGGTCCCGCTGCTGGTAAACACTGTTTCAGATGTTTTATTCCCTGTAATTATTTTTCGCGATTTAAAAAACTGAATCGGCAGAAAAGGGATTTCTTCGATTGTACGTATGTCTGATGGAACAATATTTAACCGCATCAGATATTCTTTGTAGGTAGAATTGTTTTTTGACTGGAATCGAAAAATGTCAAGAGCCAGAGAGAAAAAATCCTTTTCATTTCTGATCCTGAATATTATTGATTTTAATGAATTTTCCATTTACAGGAAATTGTATGAATATTATCATTCCTAAAAATACGAAAACTGCAGGTACTATACCAGGCACCTTTTGTCTGAGATAATACGTATTATAATATGTATTATAATACGTATTTAAATACGTAGATAAATATATATAATATACTGACAGGCAGAAAAGTATAAAGGATGCTATGAATAATATATTACATTTATATCGCAAGCATTTCCAGGAATTATTCCGTGAATGTTTTTGAACCATCAGGCTGGTAAACCCATTTGAAAGTGACTTCAGCAAATGGTTCCGTATCTTTTAAATATGCCTGTACATCAAGTATTAATATTTTAGCATATTTCTCATTTCTCGTTTTGAATACCCATACCTGATTTTTTAAAACCGGTTTTGCCAGAAAAATAAAAGAGTTGACATCTACCTGTTTATAATCATTAAAAAAATTGAGAGCAGCATCAGATGTAGAAAACTCACCAACAAGTGCAAATGATTTGTTAATATTCTGACTGTCAAAATATGCTCCGGTGACATTACCCTGGGCATCTGATGAGGGGAGGGCAAAAATGTCGGGTATATTTTGGCTGGTAGCAGGATTATAAAGTACTACTGACCCTGATTCAAATGAAAAACCCGGGATTGAATAAGTGGAGCCCTCGAGTACTTTTTCTGAATTCAGGGTATCTTCACCTGATGTCTTAATTTTGTTCTTTTTATCGCAGGAGCTAAATAAAACTGTAAGGAGAAGAACCAAATTAACTGTTTTTCTCATTATTATATTTTTTAGTTATTGTTTAAACGTTCAAGGTAATTTAAATAGTATATTTTAATTAACATGGTTTTAAATTGTTTTTTTCTTTCTGCCTGAAAATACTGTTCAGGTTCATTTCTCCCTCAAGCTCTTCCTGACATCAATAATTCACAAATAATTCAGGTTTAATCTCTTATTGCCTTTAGCCCGGGTAATTCTTTACCTTCAATATATTCTAACATTGCACCACCTCCTGTAGAAACATAACTAACCTTATCTTTAAGCTGATACTTATTGATAGCTGCAACTGAATCACCGCCACCAATCAAACTAAAGGCACCTTTCATCGTGGCTTCTGCAATAGTATTTGCTATGCTCTTTGTACCGTTTTGAAATGCGCTCATTTCAAAAACTCCCATGGGTCCGTTCCATAGAATAGTTTTAGAGTTCTTAATGACTTCTGAAAAAGTATCAATGGATTCCGGTCCGATATCCAGCCCCATCCAGCCTTCAGGGATGTTATCTGTAGAAGTTGTTTGAGTATTGGCCTCATTATCAAACTTATCGGCAATTATATTATCGGCTGGAAGGTATATTTTCACATTTTTCAGTTTTGCCTTATTAAGTATACTCATTGCCAGATCCAGCTTATCTTCCTCAACAATAGAGGTCCCAATATTACCACCCTGAGCCTTAATAAAAGTATAGATCATGCCTCCTCCAATGATCAGATTGTCAACTTTGTTTAAAAGATTCTCAATTATGAGGATCTTATCAGAAACTTTAGCTCCTCCCATAATGGCAGTAAAAGGCTTTTCCGAATTATGCAACATCTTGTCCATATTCTTTAATTCTTTCCCGATAAGGTACCCAAATGCTTTGTTTTCCGGAAAGAATTTAGCGATTATGGTAGTGGAAGCATGAGCCCGGTGTGCAGTGCCAAAAGCATCATTTATATATATGTCAG
>JAUWMO010000325.1 GCA_030613125.1 Bacteroidota bacterium
TACTACTTCACCCCGCATTTCTTATGTGCCTTTATTATGGTTTGTAATTTTTTATCCTATACTGATATTCAATGATTTACCTAATCCAAATTCTATCAGTTTGTAAAATGTTGATAATTGAATATCGCTTTTCCCATTTTCAATTCTTGAAATATAACTTTTCTTTGTTCCTGTCCTTTTTGCTAATTCCTCTTGTGTTAATTTAGCTTCTTTCCTGGCTTCTTGTAGCATCACACCAAGTCTAAATGCCAATGAATCAGCATCGAATTTTGCACGGCTTTCTGTTCCTCGTTTTCCGTGATATTTGTCTAAATGCTCGTCAAATGTTGTTAAAGTATTCATTGTTAAACTCCTTTCTTTTTAGTTGCAAAATATTCACTTTTTAGTTTTATGGCCAATTCTAATTCCCGTTTAGGCGTTTTTTGTGTCTTTTTTACAAAGCAATTTGTTAATACAACAACCTGCCCTTCATCGAAGAAACAGAATATCCGAATTTGTTTAAAAGTCGTTGATATTCTAATTTCATATAAGCTCTCTGTTCCTTTAAGATATTTCAGAAACCGGATTGGGACTCTATCAACAAATCTAATAATGTCAAAAACATAATCTATTTTATCTCTTGTCTTATTATTCTGTTTTTCATAGAATTTTGAGAAACAATTTCCATAAAAAACAATTTTCCTTTTCATTCAGCAAAGTTAACTAATTAGTGAATATGTTTCAAATAAATTATCGCATTTTTTATCAAGATAGTCTTTGATCATTATAAATTATAACATACAACGGTTAACATAAAACTTGCAACATGCAACTATTATTTTATCATTCTGATCATTTCTTCAAAAACCATCTTCCAGCCTCTCCACTCAAATTCATCACTTAACGAGGAGTTATGCCATATACTAATGAAAGTACCTCCAACAGCCCTCACTTGGTGAATATAGTACCGGATTATCTCAATTGACTGATCCGGTGAAAGATTTAAATTATAATTTAAACAACTGTCCATCACTACAAACGGATATACTATCATATCTGTTTCCTTTTCCTTTCCAAGGTCATAAAACTGAAATGGTGTAGCTGTGCCGGCTCTAAATCCCGGAACCTCCGAAAAACCCATTGAATAGTCTTCTCTAATACCGTATTTCATTAAATTTCTGTATGTCAGGGGAAAATGCAGCTGAATAAAGTGCTGACGGCTCTTTTCTAACTTTCCTTTCAAAATCCCCCGCATCAATTGTATCTCTTCCCTGAATTCTTTTTTTGTTCCTGAGCTAAATGATGGATGAATTCCTACATCAGCAAATTTATTTACCTCTCTGATCAGAGATTTCATAGCAGGATTATGGCCGGAGATATTTTTGTCATATTTCCCATATCTGCCTACCTGATAAAAAAAGACCGGCCTGATTGAATGTTTTTGAAATATCTCATTCAAATAGCTATAAGTTTCAAACGGATCTTTCTTCATTCTTAATAATGTTTCACCCCTCCTTATCAACTCTTTTAAATTTCCTTTAAAAAGAAATTTAAAAGCACCACCAAAATTCCTTATCCACCCTTTGTTCATGTACGCCCAGGCCTGGTCAACATCAATAGTGGATATTGACTTAAATTTTGTTGGTGTCATTAAAAGTTCCGGATACCTGATCTTCAGAATATTCTTTAACCTTTTCGCCCACAGATTAATTACCGGTATATCAAGAAAACCATTTTTAATGGCAACACTTTCACTTGCAGGGAATCTGCCCAGGTGATCAGCTTTAAAATCCAAATACTCTTCATACCTTGATAAAAGATAAAAAGTGCCTGCAAAAAGATCAAAAGGAAGATCCGGCCCGGGACCGGTTTTAAAAAGCAAAGGCATGTCTTTCCAGTACCCTGATTTAATGTCCAGCTCATGGATACCTTTTTCCGTTAGTAGCGGGTGACTTTGAACCCACATTCCTTTATCAATAGGATAAGGTGAGTAACATAGTGCCGGAGACTCACTTCTGAGAAAGACTTCTTTACTGATCGTTAATTCATAATCCAGGCCTAAAAGCTTTTGTAGCACGAATTTGAAAGTATATTCAATACGGGCAGTCAGCTTTGGAGTATATACTATAAGTTTACTCATATTCCGGCACAGTTTCTCAAAAATAGTAAAAATATGTTTTTCTAAGAACAAACTACTAGTGTCATGTCAATCATATTATTACGGTAAAAAACAATTAATTGTTATTTTTGAAGATTACAAATATGTATTTTATTCCTATTTATCAGAAACCAAAAGTGATTAAATAAACCAATTATATCATGCCTTTTAAAAACAATTTTCATCTTCCTTATTATCTGGGATTTATTTTATTACTTTTTGGATGCCATGAACACGATAGCCAAAATAACAACACTCCTCCTAATGAACCGGGAAAGATCCTTCTAGACGGTTCTGACTTAACTATTAAATATTTTGACAAAATAATTTTTAATGGAAAGATCAATAATGAACCCGGAACTTATCAAATTCATCAGTTAACAAATCAGGATAATGGAAAGATCCAACAAGTATGGTCTATAACATCAACAAACCGACAACCAATTCTTATTACAGGAACTATAACAGCCAGCAACCAATCATTTCCATGTGAAGTTGACCGGCCGGTAGATAAAAAAAATCTGATACGGCATTGTGTAGGTCTTAGCCGGAATAAACGAAATCATGCAATATATGACCGGCTTGAAGATTGGGCCCTTTCTGTTGATTTCCCGGCTATTACAAATATTGTACCTGTTACTGATAAGAAAATAAGACAATATGAGATTACTCTTCATGGATTACAGATCGGTTTACGATTCAGACCAAGATATTACCAGAAACATCGTGAATTAAATTACTTTAGACCATGGAACTATGCAATATGGGATAAATCAGTTGCAGGCTGGTGTTCATGGTTTGCCTGGTTTAAAAATATCGATGAACAGAAAATTCAAGAGGCAGCAGATGTTCTGGAAGAAACTCTGGTTCCTTTTGGATTGGAATATTTACAGATCGATGACGGATACCAGCGGGAACCTGGGGGCCTGCCTGAAACCTGGTATATACCAAATAAAAAATTCCCTTCCGGACTTGGACATCTGAGCAGGTACATAATTGACCGTGGATTAAAACCCGGAATCTGGACCTATACCTCTTTCCATCAAAAAGAATTTGCTGAACAAAATCCGCAATATTTTATTAAAAACCATAATGGTAAACCTGCTTATGGGCGATGGGTAGGCTACGTTTTGGACGGATCACAACAAGCCACTATTGACAGCATCATCAAGCCTATTTATAAAGGATTTCGTGATATGGAGTGGCAATATTTTAAAGTGGATGCACTAAGACATCTCAGGTATGAAGGATATAACAGTTATTCAGATTATTTCAGAACCAATAACATAAATCTGGTAGATGCTTATCGCAATATATCAATGGCTATCCGGGAAGAAATTGGCCGAGATCATTTTATGCTGGGATGTTGGGGTATCAGACCTGAACTGATTGGAATTATTGACGGATGCCGGATAGGAGGAGACGGCTATGGATATGCCTGCCTGGCACAATTTAATTCCTTCAACAATGTGATATGGAGAAATGACCCGGACCACATTGAACTCAGCGAAACTGAAGCTTACAGGTCAAGTATGGTTACCTCGCTTACAGGCTCTCTTTTCATGCTAACCGATAAACCGGAAATTTACAAAACAGATAGAATAGAACCTGCAAAACGTTCACTTCCCGTTCTTTTTACTTTACCCGGCCAGATTTATGATGTTGATCCGACAAGATCAATTGAACTTGACAGGGTAAATACTGAAATAAGCGGAGATGGCCAACGGGTTTTCGACGGAAACCTTGAAAGTCCGTATAACCTGTTCATGCTGGAAATTAATAAAGATTTTGAAAACTGGATCATGCTGGGAAGAACCGAGGAACACGAAAATGAAATTTATTTTGATGAT
>JAUWMO010000046.1 GCA_030613125.1 Bacteroidota bacterium
GTTGTTATATGCAAATGGCAATGATATTGTTAAATTATTCAGGAAATGATGACCTGAACATGAGTAATACAATTTTAGAAATAAATACTATCAAATTATTATTAACTTTGTTTTCGAACTAATTAATTTCAAAAAAATGAACTTGTTTGTACCCTTAGTGTTTTCTCCTGGCCCTGCAGAAATTATTATCATTCTTGTAATAGTTGTTCTCCTCTTTGGAGGCAGAAAGATCCCAGAGTTGATGAAAGGCCTTGGCCAGGGCTTGAAAGAATTCAAGAAAGCTACGAAAGAGGAAAAAAAATCTCCGGACGAAGAAGAAAAGGAAAAGGATAAAATTGAATCCTGAAATTCTTTAGAATATATTAAATAAAACCTGCCAGATTGATATTTTTTTTCAGGCAGGTTTTTTTTAACAGCAATTACCGTTTTTTATTAATAATTAGGTATAGATTTTGTATTGAAGATTTGTTGTTATTATGTAGTTAAGCTATATTAGGTTTTTATTGGATTTATCATTTTCAATTATTTCATTAAAAAATTATAATATTATTTTCTGATGAAGAAGTCACCTTTTGTAATTATCTTGTTTTTATCAATAATTATCTCCTTTTCGTGCAAGTTTAGAACTGAGACTTTGAAACCAAGAATTTCCGGAAAGGCAGGTGAAATTCTACTCGTTATTTCTGAACACGACTGGGATTCAGATTTAGGTAATTCGTTTATTGAGACTCTTTCCTCTGAAAAGGAAGGATTACCTCAACCAGAGCCAATTTTTGATCTGATCCGGGTTGTTCCTGATCAATTTTCCAAGTTTTTCACATCTCACCGGAATATTTTAATAGTAAATACAGATCGAAAAAATATTGAACCAAGAATTACTGTCAGTCATGATCAATGGGCCACTCCACAAACTGTTATTAATGTTTATGTTACAAATGACTCTTCGGGTATTGATTTTATATTGCAAAACAGTGGCTTAATAATTGACCATTTTAACAATGCTGAAAGGGAAAGGGTACTGATAAATTATAAAAAATATCAGGAAACGGATATTGTTAGAAAACTAAAGCAGAAGTATCATGTTTCCCTGTATGTTCCTAAAGGATATAGTATGGATATTGACTCATCCGATTTTGTTTGGCTTGCCTGCGAAACTCCACGAATAAGCCAGGGTGTTTTATTATATTTTTATCCATACAATGATCCTGATAATTTTAGTCCGGATAATCTGATCAAAAGAAGAGATCAATTCCTTAAAAGGTACATTAAAGGACCTATTAGAAATACATGGATGACAACTGAAGATATTTTACCTCCGGTTTTCAGGGAATTTAAAATTGGAAACCGATATTTTGCAGAAATAAGAGGTTTATGGAAACTGGAAAACGGTTTTATGGGAGGTCCCTTTGTGAGTCTTTCAACAGTAGATGAAAACCGACAAATGATTGTGACAGTTGATGGATTTGTTTATGCACCAAATGACGATAAAAGAGAGTTCCTGAGACAAGTTGAAAGTATTTTATACTCACTTGAGATTTTGGAGTGAGCCCCAAGATTCACCTTTGAAAAATATTATTTATTGGTTTTGATATTTAAGGGTAACTCCCTGAATTCATATTTTTGGTTGCGAAGCTGAGGATCAAATCCTGCTTCCACAATGGCATTTATTATTCCAGTAGTATCAAATTTATTTTGGGCTCCGGCAGAAGATACAACATTCTCCTCAATCATTATTGAACCAAAATCGTTTGCCCCTGCATGCAAACAAATCTGTGCAGTTTCCTTTCCCACAGTTAACCACGAAGCCTGGATATTTTTTATATTCGGAAGCATAATTCTACTTATTGCTATCATGCGGATATATTCCTCAGGCGAAACATTGTTATTAACTCCCATCTCATCCCGAAGCCATGTACCAAGGTCCTGAAAAGGCCAGGGTATAAATGCAAGGAATCCATAATTGTAAACGGGTTTTTCTGACTGTACATCTCTGATCTTAATCAAGTGACTGATCCGCTCCTGTCGTGTTTCAATATGGCCAAACATCATTGTGGCCGATGTAGGAAGATTTAACTTGTGAGCTTCACGCATTACTTCCAGCCATTCATCAGTTGTGGCTTTAACAGGAGAAACAATTTTCCTGACCCGGTCACATAATATCTCTGCACCGGCACCGGGTAAACTGTCAAGACCTGAAACCATTAATTTTTGTAAAACATCAGTATAACTGGTTTTTTCAATTTGCGCTAAATGCACTATCTCTGGCGGACTCAGGGCATGTAACTTAAGATCAGGGAATAAGTTTTTTAGATCTTTGAATAATTTTATATAGAAATTAAGTCCCAGTTTCGGATGGAGACCTCCTTGCAACAACAGTTGATGTCCGCCATGTATTATTAATTCTTCAATCTTAACTTTGTAATCATCAAGCGAAGTAACATATGTTTCACTTGAATTTGGCTTCCTGTAGAAGTTGCAAAATTTACACTGAGAATAACAGACATTGGTAATATTTACATTCCTGTCAATTAACCAGGTTACTTTATTTCCTGGAACCTGTTTTTTTCTTAACTCATGACCAATTGCTATAAGTTCCTGTGTAGGAGCCATATCATACAATTCAAGTCCTTCTTTTTCAGAAAGGAATTCCAGGTTTAAAGCTTTATTATATAAAGTAGCAAGATCCATCCTTACAATTTGATCAGATCACAAAAGTAACACTATATGGCAAAATGATTGCTCTACCTTTTGAATTAGATCAACCAGGCAATAATCTTGTATCTTCATATGAAGCGAATTATAATAAGGATTTTCTTTACTACCTTTGCTTGAAAATTTAATAAAAATGAAAACTGACATTTCTATTATAACTAAAGTGATAGAAAACCAGTCACTTATATATTTAATTAAAAAAGATACAGATCTTGATGATTTACCTGTTAATGAAAAAGAACGAGATTTCGTAAAGGCTCAAATAGAGTTGGAAGAAAAACTGATAATGATTAATCTATATAACCGGTGGATTTATTTTCAGGTTGTTGAGGGTAAAAATGAGGGCAATCACCTGTTAGAATGGTTACGGATTGCTGGCTATAAACTGCATAAAAGCATTATATCCAATAAGATAAAAACAGTTAACCTGGTTGACACAACACAGGAGAGGGAATGGATTTTAGCTTTAGCTGAAGGTATTGCATTAAGCAATTACCAGTTCCTGAAATATTTTAAGGAATCTAAAGAAAAGCAATATTCGCTTAAAAAGCTGCAAATATATAGTACTTCAGTCAGCAAAAAAGATATTGTTTATTTGCAAAATCTGATTAATGCAGTTTATTATGCGCGGACATTAATTAATGAACCCGCTTCAGTTTTAACTGCAGAGCGACTCTCAGAGGAGATCAGAGATATTGGTAAGGAGGCTGGTTTTAGTGTAAATGTATTACATAAGAGAAAAATTATGTCTTTGAAAATGGGGGGATTGCTAGCTGTTAACAAAGGAAGTGTCGACCCCCCAACATTCTCTATTCTGGAATGGAAACCTCAGAATGCAATTAATAAAAAACCTGTTATTTTAGTTGGAAAGGGAGTGGTTTTTGATACTGGTGGGTTGAGCTTGAAACCAACCAAGGATAGTATGGATTATATGAAATCTGATATGAGTGGTGCTGCAGCCGTGACGGGTGCTTTATTTGCAACTGCAAAATCAAAATTGCCTGTACATGTAATCGGATTGATTCCTGCAACTGATAACCGGCCAGATGGAAATGCTTATGCCCCCGGTGACGTGGTTACAATGGGTAATGGACTTACAGTTGAGGTATTGAATACTGATGCTGAGGGTAGAATGATACTTGCCGAAGCCTTGAATTATGCTAAGTTATTTAAACCAGAGCTAATAATTAACCTTGCCACGTTGACGGGATCAGCAGCTATAGCTATTGGAAAATATGGAATTGTTGGAATGGGAAATGCTAATACGGATATTTTCGGAATATTAAAGAAAAGCAGTGAAAAGGTTTGTGAACGGATTGTAGAGTTTCCCTTCTGGGAAGAATATGATGAACAACTTAAATCTGATATTGCAGATCTGAAGAACATAGGTGGGAAAGAAGCAGGAGCGATTATAGCCGGTAAATTTCTTGAACATTTTACAGAATTTCCATTCATTCATCTTGATATTGCCGGTCCGGCATTTGTTCAGAAAGAATACAATTACAGAGGGACAGGGGGTACAGGTTATTCTGTCAGACTAATATTTGATTTCTTAAAGAATTATCCGAAGAGTTAAAACAAAAACACATGAAAGCAGATAAAATAAAGGTTGGAATTACCCAGGGTGATATCAATGGAATTAGTTATGAGGTGATTATTAAAACTTTAATGGATAATCGAATCAATGATTTTTGTACAACAATTGTATATGGTTCACCAAAAGTTGCTGCTTATCACCGTAAAGCTTTAAATATTACCAATTTCAGTTTCAACAATATTAGAACACCTGAAGAGGCAAATACTAAACGACCTAACATTATCAATTGTTTGGATGATAACGTCCGTGTTGAGCTTGGCAAATCGACAGAAATGGCAGGAGAAGCATCAGTCATAAGTTTGAAGAGAGCTTTGAAAGACCTTAAAGAGGGTAAAGTTGATGTTTTAGTGACAGCTCCGGTGAACAAACATAACATACAGAGAAGTGACTTTAATTTTCCGGGTCATACTGAATTTTTAGAATCGGAGTTTAAATCTGACAATGAAGTATTGATGATGATGATCTCTGATGCTTTTAAGGTTGGTATTGTAACCGGTCATGTACCATTGGCAGAAGTTCCGGAATTTATCACTAAAGACAATATTTTATCCAGGTTAAGGGTGATGAATAAATCTCTGATGATTGATTTTGGAATTCGTAAACCAAGTATCGCAGTGCTTGGATTAAATCCTCATGCCGGAGACAATGGTTTATTAGGAGAAGAGGAAAGAGAAATTATTGAACCAGCTATACAAATTGCAAGAAAAGAAGGAATTCTAGCTTTAGGAACTTTTCCGGCAGATGGTTTCTTTGGTTCTGCCAGCCAAAACAGATTTGATGGTGTACTTGCCATGTATCATGATCAGGGCCTGGCTCCGTTTAAATCTTTAGTCTTTGAAAAAGGAGTGAATTTTACTGCAGGATTGTCAATCATTCGTACCTCACCGGTTCATGGGACCGGATTTGACATTGTGGGGAAAAATCTGGCTTCACCTGAGTCATTTCGTAATGCAATTTACCTCGCTGTGGATGTTTTCAGGCAACGTAAATTTTACGAGGAAATAACTGCTGATCCTCTTGAAGCTAACATAATGAATAATGACAATAAAAATTCTGCGAATTGAAATTGTTTTGTGTCGTTAAAAGAGGGGCCGGATAACAATGACCGGTAAATTCATTATTCTTAAGCTCTGCTGTATAACATAGTATGATTTTCTTTTATATGATTTATGTTATTTCTATGGACTTGAATAATTATTAATTTTGAAAATCTCATTAATAAACCTATATCATGTCAAAAAACCTTAAAAAAGCTGCCCTTGACTATCATTCTACAGGAAGGCCAGGTAAGGTTGAAGTTATACCAACCAAACCATACCATACACAATACGATCTTTCACTTGCTTACACTCCCGGAGTTGCAGCTCCTTGCCTCGAGATTGAAGAGAACCCGGAAAACGCATATAAATATACAGCCAAAGGTAATCTGGTGGCTGTTATCTCCAATGGGACAGCGGTTCTAGGTTTAGGAAATATCGGACCTCTTGGCGGAAAACCGGTCATGGAAGGGAAAGGCCTGTTGTTTAAAGTCTTTGCCGATGTCGATGTGTTTGATATCGAAATAGATGAAATGGATACTGAAAAAATAATTCAAATTGTAAAAGCCATTGCACCCACCTTTGGAGGTATTAATCTTGAAGATATTAAGGCACCTGAATGTTTTGAAATTGAAGACCGTCTAAAGGAGGAATTAGATATTCCGGTTTTTCATGATGACCAGCATGGTACTGCAATAATTTCAGCAGCGGGACTACTGAATGCTCTGGAGTTAAATGGTAAAAAAATCAAAGATTTGAAAATGGTTGTTAGCGGAGCCGGAGCAGCAGCTGTTTCATGTACAAGGTTGTACATCAACTTAGGAGTAAAACCCGAGAATGTGGTTATGGTTGACAGCAGAGGCGTTATAAACAGTAAGAGAACCAACCTGAATGAAATAAAGAAACAATTTATAACAAACCGGAATCTGGATACTCTTGCTGATGCAATGAAGGGTGCTGACGTTTGCCTTGGTTTATCTGTTGGAGGCATGATTACCAAAGAGATGCTGGCATCAATGGCCCCTGATCCGATCGTTTTTGCTATGGCCAATCCAGATCCTGAAATCACTTATGAAGATGCTATGTCAACCAGGGATGATGTAATCTTTGCTACTGGAAGGTCAGATTATCCAAATCAGATCAACAATGTTTTAGGTTTTCCATTTATTTTCAGAGGAGCACTTGACGTTAGAGCTTCAAAAATTAATGAAGAAATGAAGATCGCTGCAACCGAAGCTTTAGCTGAACTTGCTAAAGAACCCGTTCCTGATTATGTAAATCAGGCATATAATGTTAAAAATCTCGTTTTTGGAAAGGAATATATCATACCAAAACCAATGGATCAAAGGCTTATTGTGAGAGTTGCTTCAGCCGTTGCTAAAGCTGCTATGGAATCGGGAGTCGCGCGCAAACCTATTAAAAACTGGGATGTTTATGCTGAAGAATTGAATAACCGGTTAGGTTATGATGTTAAAATACTAAAATCTATCCGTTTGAAGGCACAACAGGATCCAAAGAGGGTGGTCTTCCCCGAAGCGGAGAACCTTACAATATTAAAAGCTGCACAAAACATTATTTATCAGGGAATAGCTAAACCTATTCTTCTTGGAAGAGAAGAAAAGATAAATAAATATATTAAGGTTCATGGCCTTGATTTGAATGATGCAATTATAATTGATCCATCCAGTAAAAAAGAGACCAAAAGGAGACAAAAATATGCACGCATTTTTTATGAGGTAAGACAAAGAAAAGGGATCGGTCATAATTCTTCAAAAGAAAAAATGAAACACCGTGATTATTTTGGTGTAATGATGGTTGAGCAAGGTGAGGCTGATGCTTGCATTTCGGGATTGACCAGAAAATATGCAGAAGCAATCCGGCCTGCTCTTGAAATTGTTGGATCAACAGAGCAAAGACATATTGCCGGCATGTATTTAGTAATGACCAAAAAAGGACCGTTTTTCTTTGCTGATACAACAATGATTGTTTGCCCAACAGTTCAGAATCTTGTGGATACAACCTTACTGGCAGCACAAAAGATAAAACGGTTTAACATTGAACCGGTAATTGCTTTGGTATCATACTCAAACTTTGGTGCATCAAAAGGGGAAGGTGCCAGAAGAGCCAGAGAGGCAGTTAAAATACTTCACAGGGACTATCCGGATATGATTGTCGACGGAGAAATGCAGGCAAACTTTGCACTTAATACTGAATTACGTGATAAGGTCTTCTCTTTCTCTAAACTAAAGAATATGAAAGTGAACACTCTCATTTTCCCGGACCTGGATTCGGGTAACAGCGCTTATAAGATTATGCAACAGATTGGAGGTGCTGAAGTAGTTGGTCCAATATTGTTAGGAGTAAAGAAACCGATTCATATTATGCAGCGGGAAAGTTCAGTCAGGGAAGTCCTTGACATGACAGCAATTGCCGTTGTAGACGCACAGTGCCTGGAAGAAAGTAATTAAATTTAAAAATATTTAAAAACATTTATTTTATTTAAGGTTCTTTTCTTAGTGAAAGAGCCTTTTTTTATACCAAAATCAATACCCTGTCCTCGGTGTATGATTCTAAATCTTTTTAACTATTTTAGATAACTAATTATTAAGAATTTATGTTCGAATATATTAAGGGAGAAATCTTTCAGCTTACACCAACAAATGTTGTTCTTGATACAGGCAGAGTAGGTTATCAGGTTCACATATCATTATTTACCTATTCTCAATTGCCCCAGTCGGGAAAGGCAAAGCTGTTTATACATCAGATTATTCGTGATGATGCACATTTATTATATGGTTTTTTCTCAAAAGAAGAAAGAGAAGTGTTTCGCAATCTGATCTCTGTTTCAGGCATTGGTGCCAACACTGCCCGGATGATTTTATCAGCTCTCTCCCCTGATGAAATCAAAAATGCAATTCTTGCAGGTAATGTTCTTTTATTAAAAGGTATTAAAGGAATCGGTGCAAAAACTGCACAGAGGTTGATCGTTGACCTGAGGGATAAAGTAGGGAAATCTTCTGTAGCAGGCGAAATTTTTGATGTTTCAAGCAATAGGATCAAAGAAGAATCGTTATCTGCATTAGCAACTTTGGGATTTAGAAAATCCTCTGTTTCTAAAATGGTAGATGATATTATTTCCAGGAATCCTGAAATGCCTGTTGAAGACTTACTCAGGGAAGTCCTCAAGAAATTATAGTTTTATTAGCCCGGAACGTATTGGATAGGACATTGAAATATTTATTGTTCGGTTCCGCCTTTTTATTAATGTGGTTTGTAATCTCCTGTATACCGGCCTTATCTGGTAATTTAACTATTCCCGCCTATGAATTTAACAATAATTTAATTCTTCAGGATTCAACTTTAACAGATACAGTACCTGATTTGAGATATCCATTCCGGGATGATTCCGGAGATCCATTTCAGGCTGGATATAAATCAGGGTTATATTTGAATTATCCTTCCAATATCGAGAGGGTGATTACTTATAATCCTGAAACAAATGAATATACTATTTCTGAAAAAATCGGTAATCTCGACTATCGCTCACCGGTTACAATGTCGCTTGAGGAATTTAAAAAATGGGAATTTGATCAGGAAGTGAGGGAATATTGGAGACAAAGAGCTACAGGAAATATTGGAGATTTCCGGTCTTCTCTTATTCCGCAAATCAGGGTTGGTGGTGAAGGTTTTGATAAAGTGTTTGGTTCAAATATAATTAATATTGTTCCTCAGGGATCAGCTGAACTAATATTTGGAATAAATACATCCAGAATTGACAATCCGGCATTGTCTGAAAGGCTGCGAAAAGTTACCACCTTCGATTTCCAGGAGAAAATACAAATGAATGTTACAGGTACAATAGGGGAAAAAGTAAAACTGGGAGTTAACTATAACACTGAAGCTACTTTTGATTTCGAAAATCAAACAAAATTGGAATATGCCGGAAAAGAAGACGAGATCATTAAGAAAATTGAAGCTGGAAATATTACTTTTCCATTAACAGGAACTCTCATAACAGGTAGCCAAAGTCTTTTTGGGTTAAAGACAGAATTACAGTTTGGAAAACTTACAGTAACAACTGTTTTTTCTCAACAGAAAGGAGAAACTTCTGTGATTGATGTGAAAGGGGGAGCCCAGGTTGAAGAGTTTGAGGTTGAGGCTATAGACTATGAAGCGAATAAACACTTTTTTTTATCTCACTATTTCAGGGATAATTATGACGTGGCTTTAAAGAATCTGCCTGTAATAAATACTGGAATCAATATTGAAAAGATTGAAGTTTGGGTAACAAATAAGTCAAGCCGATTTGAAGAATCAAGGAATATTCTGGCTCTCATGGATCTTGCAGAATCATCAGCTCATATTTATAATACGGTACCTGAATTTCAGCAGACCATTCCAGGTATTTATCCTGATAATGAATTAAATGGTCAGTATGAAGCTATGAACACTACCTATTCAGGAATTCGGAATATTAATGATATTACAAGCACTTTAGCACCTCTCGAACCGGGTTTTACCATTGGTCAGGATTATGAAAAGATTGAGAATGCCAGAAAGCTTACGGAAAGGGAATATACAATTCACCGGCAATTAGGTTATATTTCTTTGAATTCAGCCTTAAATGCAGATGAAGTTCTTGCGGTAGCATATGAATATACACTAATTGGAAAGGTATATAAAGTAGGTGAACTCACAATTGACGGAGTAAGTGCTCCAAACACCTTGATACTGAAACTTCTGAAGGGTACAAACCTTACTCCCAGACTCCCAACCTGGGACTTAATGATGAAAAATATATATTCTATTGGGGCTTATCAGGTGGAGAGAAAAGACTTTCAACTCAATGTTCTGTATAGAGATGATAAAACCGGAAACGCAATAAATTATATTACTGAAGGAAATATAGCCAATGAGATTTTACTGCAAGTGATGAACCTTGACAACCTGGATACTCAGCTGGACCCCAATCCTGATGGTATGTTCGACTTTATGGAAGGTATTACAATAAATAAATCCAATGGTAGGATTATTTTTCCTGTACTTGAAACATTTGGCAGTTAATTGCGTATTAAAATTGGAGATGATGCAATTGCCGACATGTATGTTTTTGAAGAGTTATACGACTCAACAAAGGTTAAGGCAGAGCAAATTTCTGAAAAAAATAAATTTCTGCTTTCCGGGATCTACTCCTCTTCTTCCAGTTCAGATATCCATCTAAATGCAATGAATGTCCCTAAGGGATCTGTAAAGGTAATTGCGGGAGGGATCCAGTTGACTGAGAATGTTGACTATACTGTGGATTATAATGCAGGCCGGGTAAAAATCATTAATCCGGGCTTGCTTGAATCACAAACTCCAATCCAGGTTTCACTTGAAAGCAATCAATTGTTTGCAATTCAGACAAAAACTCTTATAGGAACACACCTGGATTATAAAATAAATGACAATTTTAACATTGGGGCAACCATTCTTAAACTGACAGAAAGGCCTTTGACTCAAAAGGTTAATATTGGCGATGAGCCTATGTCAAATGTTATGTGGGGATTGAATACTTCTTACCAAACTGAGGCCCAATTCCTGACAAACCTGGTTGATTGGTTACCTTTTATTCAAACAAAGGCCCCGTCAAGTATAAGATTTTCAGGTGAATTTGCTCAATTGATACCTGGTCATTCAAAAGCTGTCGGAAAATCAGGAACTTCTTATATCGATGATTTTGAGGGAAGTGAAACATCAATTGATATGAAATCGCTGAATGCCTGGGTTATTTCAAGCCTGCCAGCAGGACAGCCTAATATTTTTCCTGAATACAGGGTACATAATAACCTGGCATCAGGTTTTAATCGTGCAAAACAGGCATGGTATGTAATTGATCCATTGTTCCTGAGAAACAATTCATCTACTCCTAATCATCTGAAGAACAATCCTGATGCACAGTCAAGCCACTTTGTGCGTGAAATTTTTGAGAAAGAGATCTGGCCAAACAAAGAAAGTCCCAGTGGCATACCAACCAATATTGCTGTATTAAATATGGCTTTCTATCCTGAGGAGAAAGGCCCCTATAATTATGATCTGGAAATGAATGAATTCTCTTCCGGTATTAATTCTGATGGTACATTACGTGATCCGGAGACCCGATGGGGAGGAATCATGAGGGAGGTGCAAACAAATGATTTTGAGGCTGCAAATATTCAGTTTATTAAATTATGGCTTATGGATCCGTTTGTTGAGGATCCAACTCATCAGGGTGGCGAATTATATTTTAATCTGGGAAACATTTCTGAAGATATATTAAATGATTCAAGAAAAAGTTTTGAAAATGGATTACCTACATCACCTGAAGTCAGGGACGTTGACACAACAGCATGGGGACGGGTACCCACAAAACAATCACTGGTTAATGCTTTTGACAATGATCTGAATTCCCGGTTTTATCAGGACGTTGGAATGGATGGATTGCAAAACCTGGATGAAAGCAGCTTTTTTTCCAACTATTTAGATTCGCTCCAGACAATTGTGAACCCGGACGTTTTCCAAAGAATGAGCCAGGATCCTTCTACTGATAATTATCATTATTATCGGGGTAGTGATTATGATGCCGTTGAAATGGGGATACTTGACAGATATAAAAAATATAACGGACTTGAAGGAAATTCCCCAATATCAGAACAATCGCCAGAATCATATCCGACATCAGGATCAACATTACCTGATGTAGAAGATATTAACAGGGATAATACTTTAAGTGAAACGGAAAGTTATTATCAATACAAAGTTAATCTCAGACCTGATAACATGAAAGTTGGACAAAATTACATTTCTGATGTTGTTACAGCTACTGTTACATTTGCCAACGGACAACAATCATCAGTAAATTGGTACCAATTTAAAATTCCTCTGTCTGATTTTCAGAATAGGATTGGAACTATTCAGGATTTTAAATCAATAAGATTTATGAGGATTTTCATGCGTGGATTCCGCAAGCCTGTGGTCCTGAGATTTGCAGAATTGGAATTGGTTCGGGGAGAATGGAGGAAATATGATTTTTCATTATTGCAGGGAGGAGAGAGGATTACT
The DNA here is from genome assembly GCA_030613125.1 of Bacteroidota bacterium. Classification (GTDB taxonomy): domain Bacteria; phylum Bacteroidota; class Bacteroidia; order Bacteroidales; family VadinHA17; genus JAUWMO01. The sequence goes on from JAUWMO010000046.1 coordinate 12,427, forward strand.
ACCCCTCAGCCATCCGGTGGATTCTTTGAAATATCAGCAGTAAATATTGAGGAAAATGCAAGTAAGGAACCGGTAAACTATGTGCTTCCCCCAGGATTTTCACGAGAGATAGACCCAACAAACCCCCAGTTGCAACAACTGAATGAACAATCTATGCTTTTGTATGTAAAAGACCTGGAAGATGGTGATGCCAAGGCTGCCTTTAAGAATGTTAGTTTTGACATAAGGAAATATAAGAAACTTAAAATGGAAGTTCATGCAGAAGCATTACCGGAAGAATCATTGCAAGACAACGAGCTTTCAGTATTTATTCGTTTGGGAACTGATTACCGGAATAACTATTATGAATATGAGATCCCTTTGAAGATTACACCACCTGGCCGGTATAATGACGATTCCGAAAATGACAGAAGAATAGTCTGGCCGGAAGAAAACAGGATTGAAATAGATCTTAAAATCTTTACAGATCTGAAACAGGCCAGAAATGATGCTATGAGAAGGGCAGGATCAAATATAAGACCGACCGACATCTTTAGTATAGTTCAAGATGGTCGTAAGATCAGGCTTGCAGGAAATCCTTACTTAAGTGACATTCGCACTATAATGCTGGGAGTTAGAAATCCACACCAAAATGTGAATGATCTGGTTGATGACGGTTTATCCAAATCAGGAGAGATATGGTTAAATGAATTAAGATTGACGGATTTTGACAATAAAAGTGGATGGGCTGCAAATGCCAGGTTACAGGCACAGTTGGCTGATTTCGGATCAGTTGACATTGCCGGGCTTACTATAAAGCCCGGGTTTGGAAGCATTGAAAAGAAAGTTAGTCAGCGACGAATAGAAGAAGTACTTGAATATGATGTGTCATCTAACCTTGAGCTGGGAAAATTCTTCCCTGAAAAGGCCAATGTACATATTCCTATGTATGTTGGATATTCAGAGAGTATTATCAATCCTGAGTATAATCCTTTGGAACCTGATATTCCACTTAAAACATCGCTTGTAAATGCCACAAAACAGGAGAAAGATTCGATAAAGTTTTATGCTCAGGATTATACCAGCAGGAAAAGTCTGAACTTTACAAATGTTTATATCGGTAAACGTAGTGCCAAACCAAGGTTTTATGATCCAGCTAATTTTGCAGTTAATTATTCTTATAATGAATTGATGTCAAGAAATATAAATACTAAAATCAACCTTGTAAAAAATTATCGTGGAGGTTTTTCCTATATTTTTAATTCCCGGCCAAAGGTTATTGCTCCATTTCAAAAGTCGAATGCCTTCAGGGCTCAATCATTACGTTTGATCAAGGATATTAATTTCTATCCCTACCCAAACTATATATCTTTTAGAACAGACCTAATCCGGCATTATAATGAAATTGAAACCAGGAATATTAATAATCCTCATTTAAAAATTAATCCGACATTTAAGAAAGATTTTTACTGGAACCGGTATTATGATATTAAATGGGATCTGACCAGAGCTCTAAAATTTGATTTATCAGCTGGAACTATTGCACGTATTGATGAACCACAAGGAGGAGTTGATCGTGACAGGTACAGAGATGAATATGAAGCATGGAAAGATTCTGTAATGGTGAGTTTAAGGAATTTTGGACGTACAACACATTATTATCATACCCTGAATGCCTCGTTTACTGTACCAATTAATAAATTGCCATTTTTGAACTGGGTAACACTTACAGCCCGTTACAATGCCACATTTGACTGGTATGCCGGACCTCAGTTCCCGGATACTGTTAAAATTGATCTTGGTAATAGAATACAGAACTCCAACACAACCCAGCTTAATGGCCAGCTTAATATGCTGAATCTGTATAATAAAATTGGTTTTTTGAGGAAAGTAAATCAAAAAAGCAGAAGTGGAAAATTAGGTAAGCAGGACCAAAAAAGATATGAAACAGTAATATATCAAAGAGAGAACCTGACTTTGAAGGCTGGTAAACCCAAAGCTATCTATCATAAACTAATGACGAATGATGTGAAGGTGAATGCAACAGATGAGAATAATGTGGAAATTAAAGGGGATTGGACAGCTGATAATGAAAGAAGGATTGTTTATACTGCTGAACAAGACTACAATAATGTTAAAATTATTGTAGAGGGCAAAAAAGAAAAAAAGCCCAATCCCCTGACTTATATCGGAGAGGTTTCAGCAAGAGTTCTGATGGGGATAAGAAATATATCTCTATCTTATTCCCGGAATCAGGGTACCGTTCTGCCTGGCTATCTTCCAAAGACCAGCTTTTTCGGTATAGAAAAAAATGATGGTATAATGGCACCAGGTGTTCCATTTGTTCTTGGATACCAGGATAGGGATTTTGCTGACATTGCTGTTCGGAACAATTGGCTTACCACAGACACTATTTTGAATGCAGCTTATTTGATGACTCATAATGAGAATTTCAATTTTAGAAGTACTATTGAACCTATTCGGGGTTTTAGAATTGATCTGACTGCTAATAGAAGGATGTCAAGGAATTATAGTGCATATTATCTTTCGGATATTAATGGCAACTTTCCTGATAGCACTCGTAGTCCGATAT